>NZ_QTKI01000248.1:0-7084 GCF_010820945.1 Rhodopseudomonas sp. BR0C11 | reverse complement strand
CCTGGATGGGCCGCTGGCCTTCGACAATGCGGTTTCGGAAGAGGCCGCCAAGACCAAGGGCATCGTCTCGCCGGTCGCAGGGCGCGCCGACATCTTCGTGGTGCCGGACCTCGAAGCCGGCAACATGCTCGCCAAGCAACTCGAGTATCTGGCACACGCCCGCGTTGCCGGGATTGTGCTCGGCGCGCGAGTGCCGATCATCCTCACCAGCCGCGCCGACAAGACGCTAGCTCGGCTCGGCTCCTGTGCGATCGCGCTGCTGCTCGCCCGCCACACCACCGCGGCGCCGCCGCGCCTTTCCGGAGGTGCCGCATGAGCGATGTTCTGCTGGTCCTCAATGCGGGGTCTTCAAGTATCAAATTTGCGCTGTATGAAGCGCATACCGAACCGACCGCCGATCACCTGATATGCGAAGGCGGCATCGGCAGCCTCGGTCACCGGCCGCATTTCAAGGTGGTGAACAGCGACGGCTCGACCCGCTACGACACCTATCTGCCCGAGGGCAGCAGCCACGACGACGCGATGGCGGTGCTGATCGGTTGGATCGAAACGACGTTTCCCGAGCATCGGTTGAGCGCGGTCGGCCACCGCGTGGTCCATGGCGGCGCGCTGTTCGATGGACCGGTGGATGTGACGCCTGAGGTGATCGCCCAGCTTCGCGCGTTCGACAGGCTGGCGCCGCTGCATCAGCCGCACAACGTCTCGGCGATCGAGGCCCTGGCCAAGCTGCATCCGTCGCTGACCCAGATCGCGTGTTTCGACACCGCATTCCATCATCGCTTGCCGGAGGTCGCCACCGCCTTCGCGCTGCCGCGCGAGCTGACCGAACAAGGCGTCCGCCGCTACGGCTTTCATGGTCTCTCTTATGAGTACATCGCGGGCCGGCTGCCGGACGTCGCCGGACAGGCCGTCGCCGATGGCCGGGTGGTGGTGGCGCATCTCGGCGCCGGCGCCAGCATGTGCGCGATGCTGAGATGCCGCAGCATCGCCACCACGATGGGTTTCACCGCGCTTGACGGCCTGATGATGGGTAGCCGCTGCGGCGAGCTCGATCCGGGCGTGGTGCTATATCTGCTCGAAGAGAAGAGCATGACGCCGCGCGAGATCGAGGATCTTCTGTATCGCGAGTCGGGATTGCTCGGCGTGTCGGGCATCAGCGACGACATGCGCACGCTGCTCGCGAGCGACGATCCGCGCGCGTGCGAGGCGATTGAATTGTTCGTCTATCGCATTTCCCGTGAGCTCGGCTCGCTCGCCGCTGCACTCGGCGGGCTCGACGCGCTGGTGTTCACCGGCGGCATTGGTGAACACGCCTCGGAGATCCGGCGCCGCGTGTGCGAGCAGGCCGCCTGGCTCGGCGTGAGCCTCGATCCGGGCCTGAATACGAGCCTGTCGGGGGCTGGGCGGATCAGCGCACCAGACAGCAAAGTGTCGGCCTGGGCGATCCCGACCGATGAAGATCTGATGATCGCTCGCCATGTCTGGCGGCTTGCCGATGGTGGGCGCTGATCAGCCGGCGTCGGCGTTGGTCGGCCGCGTGGCCGGGGTGGTCTGGTCGTGCTCCGGCATGGTGCCGATCTCCGGCACCAACGGCGCCTGGTCGGTCCAGGAAGTGACCTCGCGCACTCGGCCGGGCCGGTTGCGCTTCACCGCATACAGCGCCTCATCGGCCTTGCGCAGCAATTCGTCGAGCGTGACGCCATCGGTCGGCGCCAGTGCGCTGCCGAAGCTGGCGCCGAGCATTACGGCTTCGCCGGCGATCGCGTAGGGCTCCGATAGCGCCGCGACGATCCGGCGACCGAGGTCATCGGCTGCTGCCGTATCCGAGACGTTGGCCTGCACCACGACGAATTCGTCGCCGCCGATCCGCGCCGCTAGGTCCTCGTCGTCCAGCAGTTCGGTCATCCGCCCGGCGACGGTGCGCAGAATCTCATCGCCGGCCGCATGGCCGAAGCGGTCGTTGGCTTCTTTAAAGAAATCGAGATCGAGGCTGATCACTGCGAAGCCTTCGCCATGGCGGGCCAGCCGCTTGGCGAGTTCGTTGAAGTGTTCGACCAGATGCCGCCGGTTCGGCAGATTTGTCAGCGCGTCGGCACGGGCGAGCCGCGTTGCTTCGGCGCGCAGCGTCAGTTGTTCGGCCGTGGTGGCGTGGATGTAATCGATCAGTTCGAGGCCGCCCAAGGCGAACAGCAGAAACAGCACCGCCTGAGCCACGTGCAGCAGGTCGAAATTCCACAGCGCTGCCGCGACTGCCGGGGTGACTGAGACCACCAGCGAGGCCTGCACGATCCACGGCCGGATCGAAAACCGCGTGGTGGTGCCGGCGCAATAGCCGAACACCAGACCGCCTGCGATCATATGTGCCGCGAGATCGGGCAGCAGGAAGCAGCGCACCGCGAAGGCACCGACGCAGACGCCGGTGGAGATCACGCCGACCGCGAGCCGGCGTTCCCATTGTTTTGCGGTTTCGACATCGAGAGGACGCTTTGCAACCGCGTGGTCGAACGCGAAACACAGCGCGAGTCGTCCCAGCGTCACCGCCATGCCGGTGAGACCGATCCCCGCCATCACCACATCGCGGGTCTGCCAGGCGACCGCGAGCCCGGTGGTCAGCATCGCGCAGCCCACCACCACGATGGGCCAGCGCGCGGTGTACAGCAACCGAACGAATTCGATGTAGACGGCGTTCGCGATCTTGCTGTTCGCGGTCATCAGAGGTGTCGATCTCGCAGCAGTGTGCCGCGTCAGACTGCCTGTGCCCGTTGCGACAGCGAGATACCTATTCCCACAATGCTGAATCCAGCGTGAAATCGGTTCCGCCTGCCGGAGTGTGGTGAATCGCCGCTTAATCGGTGAACGGCAGCGGCGAATTCGACCAATGACAGCGGCGGTTTACTCGGCCGCGCCGGAGCGCAATTTGAAGTGGCCGTAGCACGACGCGATTGGCTCGGCCGGATCGCGCTGATAGGCCTGCGCTTCGAACGCAACCACGCGGCGGCCCTGCTTGACGATCGACACCTTGGCGAAGGTATCGAGCGGCCGGCCCGAGCGCAGATAGTTCACCGTCAGCCCGATCGGCTTCGGCGCGGTGGCGAGGCCGATCTCACGGCGCACGCTGACGATCGCGGCGGTCTCCAGGAAGGCCCCGATCACGCCGCCATGCAGCGCCGGCAGAATGGGATTGCCGACCAGCTTCGGATCATACGGCATCATCGCCTGGGCATCGCCGTCGACGCGGATGCCGAGGAAGCGCGGATACGGGCTGATCGCCAGTGGCCCGCCGTCCGGATCGTCCGGCGCCACCAGCTCGGGTGCGGAGTCGAGCGTCACCTTCGGGGTCTGCCGCAGCATGTCGGTGCGATTGGCGCCGACCATGAACATCGCGGTCGCGGTGGCGATCGGAGCGTCTTCGGCGTCCTGATAGGCGGTGGCGCGGACGAACGCGATCGAACGGGTGAGGTGATAGCAATGCGCGTGCGCCCGCATCACCTGTCCGGGCGTCGCCGGCCGCAAGTAATCGATCCGCAGGTCGAGTGTGGCGATTGCGGTGCTGCCGGGCAACGCGAGCTGCACCGCCATGCCGCAGCTCTCGTCGAGCATCGCCGTGACGACGCCGCCATGGATCACGCCGGTCGAGATGTCGCCGACGAACACGGGATGATAGGGCAAGCTGCTCCACGCCTCCGCAGGAGCGTAGCGGTCGAGCTGCAGGCCGATGATGGCGCCGTGGATCGAGCGGCGGTTCTGAATCATCCGCGCTTTGTCGTCGAACGACATCACCGGATCGGGGATCGATTGGTCGGACATGAATTGGTTCTAGCAAGCGCTTGCGAAGCCGCAAAGCCGTCCGGTGCGGCACGACTACCATTTCGGCGCACGGCTGGTATGACTGTGTCCGGCCGGAGCGGCCGGCAGACGGGACGAGGGTTCGGGAATGCGTCGACTGATCGTGATGGTGCTGGGACTCTTGCTGGCGGTGCCGGCCTTGGCGGCGGAAGCGGTAGTGAAGGACGGAGACACCCTGCAGCTCGGCGACAAGGTCTTCCGGCTCGAAGGTGTCGATGCACCCGAGCTCGATCAGCGCTGCGTCAACCAGTTCGCCGATCCGTCGGCCTGCGGCCTCGAAGCCCGCGATGCGCTGGTCAAGCTGATCGGCGGCCGAAGCGTCACCTGCCGCGACCTCGGGCCGGACCCGGTGTTCAAGGGGCGCCGGCTCGGCACCTGTGCGATCGCCGGGGAAAGCGACAGCCTCAGCCGCCGCCTGGTGCAGGATGGCTTCGCCCTCAACGCCGCTGCCGGCGGCAAGGACCGCTTTGCCGGCGACGAGACCAAGGCCAAGGACGAGCGCAAGGGGCTGTGGCAGGGCTGCTTCGTCGCGCCGAACGACTTTCGCCGCTGGGACAAGGACGCCCCGCTGCGCGGCGCCGCCTGCCGCGAGGACAAGCATAGCGAGCTGATCGACGTGATGTTTCCCGATCAGCCGGCGATGCTGCCGGGCTGCACCATCAAGGGCAAGCTGGCGCGCCGCGCCCGCATCACCGGCAATGTCGGCGTGTATCAGATCCGCGGCTGCCCGAGCTACGCCAGTCTGACCAAGCCGAACCGCTGGTTCTGCTCGGAGGACGATGCCCGCGCCGCCGGCTTCCGCAAAGCCTACAACTGCCGGATCAAGCTGACGCCGTAACTCACGAGGTGCCGATGCCGCGGCGGCTCTCGACCAGCTTGACCATGACGGTCAGCGCCAGATTGGTCGGCGTCGGCACCCCGTGCGCGGCGCCGAGGCGAGCGACGGTGCCATTGAGAAAGTCGATCTCGCTCGGCTTGCCGCGCGCCAGATCCTGCGCAGTGGATGATTTCTGGCTCGGCATTGCGCCGGGCAGCGCCAGCGTCTTGGTGAGGACATCGTCGGGGACCCTGACGCCGCAGGCGCCGGCCACCGCGATGCATTCGTCGATCACGTTGCGGACCACCTGCTCGGTGCCGTCGATCGCCAGCAGCGCGCCGTAAGGCAGGTCGGCGACCGCCGACAGCGCGTTATAGGCGCAGTTCAGGATCAGCTTCGACCACAGCGCCTGATCAATGTCGGGTGCCACGGTGGTCGGGATCTTCGCCGCCGTCAGCGCGGCCGCGATGGCATCGCTTTGCGCCGAGGCGCCGATCAGCAATTCGCCGCGGCCATGATGCTTGACGTGACCTGGGCCGGCCATCTCGGTGCCGACATACACCACCGAGGCGATCACCGGATGGCCGATCGCGGCTTGCAGTCTCGCTGCGTTGTCGACGCCGTTCTGCAGGCTGAGGATCACGCTGTCCGGCTTTAGCCGCGGCTGCAGCGCGCTGCCTGCGGCTTCGGTATCGGCGGATTTGACGCAGAACAGCACCAGATCGGGCGGGGCGATCACAGCCGGCTCGGTGGCGGCCTTCAGCGGAATCATCTGCGTGCCGGTCTTGGTCTCCAGCCGCAAGCCGTTCGCTTCGATCGCGGCGACATGGTTCGGCCGTCCGATCAGCGTGACGTCATGGCCGTCCAGCGCCAGCAGCCCGCCGAAATAGCACCCGACCGCGCCGGCCCCCATCACCGCCACTTGCATTCCGTTCTCCCTTCCCGTGCGCCAACCAATGCGCAATGTTTCCTTCTTAAGGTTGGCGTTCAGCCGATGAAACCGGGAGTGGCGTGCGTGCACATCGATTTGAACCCGAAGCTCGACTTTCGCGACGTGCTGATCCGGCCCAAGCGTTCGGTGCTGTCGTCGCGGTTCGAGGCCAACATCAAGCGCGACTTCCGCTTTCGCCATTCCAGCCGGGCCTGGACCGGCTTTCCGCTGATCGCCTCCAACATGGACACCATCGGCACGCTGGAGATGGCGAAGGCCTTTAGGCCGTTCGGCGCGCTGGTCGCCCTGCACAAGTTCCATCATCCGGATCGGCTGGCCGAGTATCTCGCCGGCGACGACGAAGCCAATGTGTTCGTCACCGTCGGCACCGGCTCGGCCGATTGGGAGCGGCTATCGGCGGTGAAGGCCAAGGTCAAGGTGCCGATGCTGAACATCGACGTCGCCAATGGTTACACCGAAGCCTTCGTGCGCGCGGTGGCCAAGCTGCGAGACGAGAATCCGGATGCGATCATCATGGCCGGCACGGTGGTGACCGCCGAGATGACCGAGGCGCTGGTGATCGCCGGCGCCGACATCGTCCGCGTCGGCATCGGTTCAGGCTCGGTGTGTACCACGCGCGATCTCACCGGCGTCGGCTATCCGCAGCTCTCGGCGGTGATCGAATGCGCCGATGCGGCGCACGGCTTGAAAGGCCACGTCTGCTCCGACGGCGGCTGCGTCGTTCCCGGCGACCTCGCCAAGGCCTATGGGGGCGGTGCGGACTTCGTCATGCTCGGCGGCATGCTGGCCGGCCATGACGAGTGCGGCGGTGAATTGAAATATGCCGAGCAGGACGGGCAGAAGACGCCGACCAACATGGTGTTCTACGGCATGTCGTCGGAAACCGGGATGAACAAGTATCACGGTGGCGTCGCCGATTATCGCGCCGCCGAAGGCAAGACCGTGGAGGTGCCGTATCGCGGCCAGGTGCGCGCCACGGTCGAAAAGATCGCCGGCGGACTGCGCTCGGCGATGACCTATATCGGCGCCGAGAATCTCAAGGAAATTCCGAAGCGGACCACCTTCATCCTGGTGAACGCCCAGCGTAACACGGTGTTCGATCGCTGATCCGGTTGCCGACAGGTCCCACTGGTCTCTCCTCGTCATTGCGAGCGAAGCGAAGCAATCCAGAGACTCAGTGCACGGCCCTGGATTGCTTCGTCGCTTCGCTCCTCGCAATGACGGGGCCGGTCGGCTGCGGCGCAGAATGACTACGACGTCCGAAACCGCTCGACGAACTGCTGCAGCGTGACGGCAATCGCCGCGGTCTTGTCGCCGATGCGATATTCGGGGCCGGCGACCACCACCGACAGCCGGCGTTCGCCGATCGGCAGCGGCACCGCGACGCCGGCGAGGTCGCGGCTGTAATCGGCAAAGCTCTGGCAATAGCCGCGCTCGATGGATATCCGCAACTCTGCCTCGACCGCCTC
>NZ_QTKI01000247.1:0-7109 GCF_010820945.1 Rhodopseudomonas sp. BR0C11 | reverse complement strand
GTATTCCTGGTTGGGGCCGCCGCGGCCTTGGCCGCGCACCGTCACCGTCAATTCGCCGCCGGACAGGATCGCCAATTTGCGTCCCGCAGCCCGAGCCTCCCGCGCGAGCCGGGCGTGCGCGGCGGCAATCTCGCGGGCTTCGCCTTCGAGATCGGCGCCGAGATCGGCGACCTCGTAGCCGGCGTCGCGAGCAACTTGGATCGCCGCATCGAGCGACTGCCGCGGCCGCGCGATGATCTCGAACCGGGCGCGGGCGAACGCGGCATCGCCGGCCTTGACGCTCTCGTTGCGCTGATTGTTCAGCGCGGCGGCGACCGCGGGATCGAGCTGCAGATCATAGCGGGCCACCAGCGCGCGGGCGTCGCCCAGCGTGGTCGGATCCGGCACGGTCGGGCCCGACGCGATCGCGGACGGCTCGTCGCGCGGCACGTCCGAGATCGCCAGCGTCACGATCTGCGCGGCGTGCTGACCGGCCCGGGCGAGGCGGCCGCCTTTGATCCGCGACAGATGTTTGCGCACCGTGTTGACCTCGCCGATCGGTGCGCCGGAGCGCAGCAGCGCCCGGGTCGCCTGCTGCTTCTGCGCCAGCGTCACGCCCTCGGTCGGTGCGATCCAATTGGCCGAGCCGCCGCCGGATAGCAGCACGAGCAACAGGTCGTCCGGCGTCGCAGTGGCGGCAAGGGCGAGGCTGGCTTCGGCGCCGCGCACGCCGGCGGCGTCTGGCATCGGATGCCCTGCCTCGATCACCTCGATGACACGCGTCGGAACACGGTGGCCATGGCGCGTGGTGGCGATGCCGACCAGCCGCGACGGTTCCAGACCCAATGTGTCCAGATAGTGCCGCTCGGCGGCGGCGGCCATCGCGGCTGCGCCTTTGCCGGCCGCGAGGCAGATGATCCGTCCGCGCGGCGCCGGCGGCAGCTGCGCGGCGAGAATGCGGTCGGGATGCGCGGCGGCAACGGCCGCATCGAAGATGGCGCGGAGCAGGGGGCGACGATCGGTCATGCCGCCAGTTGTGGCAGGCGCACTGCGGGGCGGCAAGACGGCGCGCGCGATGAACGAAAAAGCCCTCCGCGGTGATCGCGGAGGGCTGGTTCGTCGAGGCGAACAGGAGGGCGAACTAGCCGCCGCTCGGCGCAGCGACTTCGCCTTCGATCACGTCGCCGAACAGCTTCCAGTTCTCGCCTTCGAACCGCATCATCTGCAACTGCTCGATCGGCGCGAAGTCGGTCGGCGAGGTGTTCAGCGTCACGCCCGGCAGCAGGCCGCCGAGCTGCACGCCCTTCAGGTTCGCCGCCTGCTTCATCACGTTTTCACGGCTGAGGTCGTCGCCGCACTGCTTGATCAGCACCGCAACGGTCTCGGCGATGTTGTAGCCGGTGGTGAACGAGGAGTCGGCGCGGCTGGCGTCCGGCGCGTACTTGGCCATGAACTCGTAATACGCCTTCATGCCCGGGTCGTTTTCCCACTGCTTGTCGGTAGCGTCCTTGGCGTAGGCGGCCGAGACGATGCCCTGCGCGTTTTCGAAGCCGGCCGGCTTCATCACGCTGCCGGTCGAGGCCGAGACGTTCGGCACGATCATCATCGGCTTCCAAGCCAGCTCGGCGACCTTCTTGATGGTCTGCGCGGCGAACTTCGGCGTCGCGAAGATCACCAGCACGTCCGGATTGGCGGCCTTGATCTTGACGATGTGGGAGTCGACGGTCGGCTCGGTCAGCTCGTAGCTGTCCTCAATCACGACCTGCGACGCCTTGGCGCCAAGACCGTCCTTGAGGCCCTTCAAGTAGTCCTTGCCGAAGTCGTCGCCCTGATACAGCACGGCGATCTTGGCGTCCGGCTTCTCCTTCAAGATGTACTTGGCGTAGATCCGGCCTTCGCTCTGGTAACTCGGCAGCCAGCCCATCGTCCACGGGAAGTGCTTCGGATCGTTCCACTTGGTGGCGCCCGACGCCAGGAACAGATGCGGCACCTTCTTGGCGTTCAGATACTTCTGGATCGCGGTGTTCGACGGCGTGCCGAGCGGCGAGAACATGAACAGCACTTCGTCGCTCTCGACCAGCTTGCGGGTCTGCTCGACGGCCTTCGGCGGCGAATAGGCGTCGTCATAGGACACGTAGACGATCTTGCGGCCGTTGATGCCGCCCTTGTCGTTGATCATCTTGAAATAGGCTTCCTGCGCCCGGCCGACGCTGCCATAGGCCGAGGCGGGGCCGGAATACGGCACGATGTTGCCGATCTTGACTTCGGTGTCGCTCGCACCGGGGCCGTATTTCTTTTGCGCCAGTGCTTGCCCGCCGGTGGCGGACAGCAGCGCGACGGCCGCGACGGCGGCGATGGAACGGGACAGGGCAGACATCGGATTCCTCGCGTGTTGTTGTTGGTCTTGCCGCATGCGCTGCATTGCAGTGCAACAGTGCAGCGGAGCGTTAGCCGGTTCGGCCGCCGTGCTCAACCCGCGGAAATTGCGACGGTTACCAAATTTCCCCTCCATTCCGTCCAATGGAAATAGATCGTGCTGCTGCGCGGAAATGTCGCGAGGAGGGGCAGACGGCGGAAGACTTGCGTCGACCGAGCGGCCGCACCGGGGAACCTCTCCCCGCTACGCTGCGTGTGCCTTCTTCAGATGCGCGGCGACGAGTTTTAGGTCGTCGACGAAGCGGGCGTATTCGCGTTCCTTGGCTTCGGCGTCGGGCAGCCGCAGCAGATAGGACGGATGCACCGTCACCAGCACCTGCGGGCCGCCGTCGTGGTCGATCAGGTGGCCGCGGGTCTTGTTGATTGGGGTGATCTTGCCGAGCACGCTCTGCGCCGCGGTGGCGCCCATCGCCACCACCAGCAGCGGCTGCACCGCGGCGAGCTCGCGCTCGTACCATTGCCGGCACGCTTTGATCTCGGGCGTGTTCGGCTTCTGGTGCAGGCGGATCTTGCCACGCGGCACGAATTTGAAGTGCTTCACCGCGTTTGTCACATAGGTCTTGCTGCGGTCGACGCCGGCTTCCGCCAGCGCGCGATCGAGCATCTGCCCGGCCGGGCCGACGAACGGCTTGCCGGCGAGGTCTTCCTTGTCGCCGGGCTGCTCACCGACCAGCATCACGGTGGCATGCTGCGGACCTTCGCCGAACACGGTCTGGGTGGCGTCCTTCCACAGGTCGCAGGCGCGGCAATCTTTCGCTTCCTCGCGCAGATGCGCCAGCGTGTCGGCGTTCGGCTTGGCTCTCGTCATCGGCTGCTCCTGTCGCTGCGGCTTCTTCGGCGCGGTGGCCTCGGCCGCGACCATCGCGTGCGCCTTGCGCTCGGCGTGTTCGATCAGCGGTTTGATCAGCGCCGCTTCGGGCAGATTGCGCCAATACTTCTTCGGCATTTCGGCCTGCATCGCCTTGGTCTTCAGCCGCGCCGGATTGAAGATGCTGGCGTAGTAGGTGAGCCAGGTTTCTTCCAGGCGATCCTCCGACGGCGCCATCGCCTTGGTGACGCCGGGCGTGATCGCAATCGCATGACCGTCCCAATGCGCGCAGACGTCGGGCGTCAGGATCGACCATTCCATGTCGGCGAAGCGCCGCGCGAAGAATGGCGCAGCGAGCTCGACGATATGGTGCTCGGGCTCGAACCAGGCGACATAGCGCGACTTGGGTTCGCGTCCGATCTCGCGGAAGCGAACGAAGGCGTGCATCTTGTGCTCGTCGCGCCGCACCGCCTTGGCCATCGCCTGCAGCCGCGCCACGTCGGGATCGGTGGCCACCTGCATCAATTCGGGATTGGCGCGCAGCCGCCACAGCAGCTGATACAGATACGCAAAGCGCTGTGGATCGCGATGCAGGATGGCGATCTGTGCCAGCTCGACGAAGCGGGCGGGGACGTTGAATGTCTGCACGGGGGGGGGCGTTTGGGTCGAGTGTGTGAACGGCGCGGCCGCTTCAGAAAGATGCCCTGCATCCGGCGACAGCTCCGCCGCATCGAACAGCTCCGGCTCGTCGCCGGCCACGGTCCATGTGATATCCGCCGGTGCCACGCCCGCCAGCACTAGCTCCCGCGCCGCCGTGCGCCAGCCGCCAAAATCGGTGTCGCTGTCGAGCCGGATGCGGTGCATGTGCCTTTGGTTGCCCCAGACTGTTAGTTAATTCCTACACGCGTGCTACGTGGCACTATCCTCATCCTGAGGAGTCGCGGCGAAGCCCGAAGGGTTTCGTCGTGGCGTCTCGAAGGATGGCCCAAGGGGGTGTGACTTCATCCTTCGAGACGGCTGCTGCGCAGCCTCCTCAGGATGAGGCTGTACTCGTATCAAGATCTCTCCATCCACCTCGTCATTGCGAGCGAAGCGAAGCAATCAGCTTCGTGCCTGAGCTGGATTGCTTCGTCGGCTACGCCTCCTCGCAATGACGGCTCACCCAACGCAACCGATCAAAACCCAAATCCCAGTTGCTGCGCCTTCGGCCGAAACCGCTCCGCCAGTCGCGCGGCGTCGAGCAGGGTGCTCGGCGGGCGGTGGTCGGGGAGAACGATGAACGGCAGCGCCTTGTTCCTTGGGATGTGGAGTTTGGCGAGGTCCGAGCTGCGGATCGTGCAGTGGCGGCGGGTGTCGATGATGCGGTCGACCGCCTTGCGGCCGAAGCCGGGAATGCGCAGCAATTCCTCGCGGCTGGCGCGGTTGACGTCGAGCGGGAAGCGCTCGCGGTGTCGCAGCGCCCAGGCCAGTTTCGGATCCATCTCCAGCGACAGCATGCCGGCGGCGGGATCGATGATTTCGCCGGCGTCGAAGCCGTAGAACCGCATCAGCCAGTCGGCCTGGTACAACCGATGTTCGCGCACCAGGGGCGGCGCCTGCAGCGGCAGCGCCCGGCTGGAATCCGGGATCGGGCTGAATGCCGAGTAGTACACCCGCTTGAGATTGTACGAGCCGTAGAGGTTGGCGCTGGTGTTGAGGATGGTCTGGTCGGTGGCGCTGTCGGCGCCGACGATCATTTGCGTGCTCTGGCCGGCCGGTGCGAAGCGCGGCGGCTTGGCGCGGGTGGGGGTCTTCCGCGCCTCGGCCGTGGCCTCGGTCGCTTCATCCAGCTTCAGCCGCAGCCGCCCCATGGTGCGGCGGATGGCGCGGACGTTCTTCTCTGGCGCCAATTGAGCAAGGCTGTTCTCCTCCGGCATCTCGATATTGATGCTGAGCCGGTCGGCATAGCGGCCGGCCTTGGCGATCAGCGCGTCGTCGGCTTCCGGGATCGTCTTCAGATGAATGTAGCCGCGGAAGTGATGCTCCTCCCGGAGGCGCCGCGCCACTTCGACGATCTGCTCCATCGTATAGTCGGCGCTGCGGATGATCCCCGAGGATAGAAACAGCCCCTCGATGTAGTTGCGGCGATAGAAGTCGAGCGTGAGCTGCACCACCTCGTCGACGGTGAAGCGGGCGCGCGGCACGTTCGACGACGCCCGGTTGACGCAATACAGGCAGTCATAGGCGCAGGCGTTGGTGAGCAGCACCTTGAGCAGCGAGATGCAGCGCCCGTCCGGCGCATAAGAATGACAGATGCCCATGCCGGGGGCGGTGGAGCCGAGCCCCTTGCCGCCCTGGCTGTCGCGTTTCTCCGTCCCGCTGGAGGCGCAGGAGGCGTCGTATTTCGCCGCGTCCGCCAGGATGGCCAGCTTGCGCTGCACGTCCATGCTTGGAATCTCCTTGATTCATCTCGCGAAAAAATTTGCCGCAAGACCTCGGTGCGATCCCGATTGACTCCGCCCGGGAGCAGGGATTTATTAGAACATATCATGAACAAATGAGCCGGCAACGGGTTCATCGAATCCGAAAACGGCAACGGAAAAAGGAGCGGCGCATGGATAGCGCCCGCCTCGGTATGCTTGCGCGCCTGCAGGGCGAAATCGACCGGCTCGAAAGCGGGACGGCGGAGACGCTGCGCCGCGTGCCGCTTGGCCATGACGATGTGGATGCGGTGCTGCACGGCGGCCTGATGCAGGGCGCGCTGCACGAAGTGTTCTGCGATGGCCGTCACGCCTCTGCTGCAACCGGCTTCATCGCCGGCGTGGCGCAGCTGCTCGCCGAGGCGCGCTACCTGTTGTGGATCCGCCAGGATTTTTCCGCGCGCGAGAACGGCGAGCTGGCGATGGAGGGGCTGGCCGAACTCGGCTTCGACCCGCGCCGCCTGGTGATGGTGCGCGCCCATGATGCCGACAGCGCACTCCGCGCCGCCGCCGATGCGCTGGCCTGCAATGGGCTCGGCGCGGTGATCACCGAACTGTGGGGCGAGACCCGCGCGTTCGATTCCGTCGCCTCGCGAAAACTGACGCTGGCGGCGCAGCAGTCCGGCGTCACCACGCTGATGCTGCGGATCGCCGCTGCGCCGCAGGCCTCGACCGCGGAAACCCGCTGGGTAATCCGCGCGGCGCCTTCGCCGCCGATCGAAGGCTGGGGCGCCCCGGTGCTCGACACCTCTCTTGTTCGCAATCGTCGCGGCCAGACCGGCCGCTGGATCATGGAATGGAATTGTGATGCGTGCCGCTTCCGTGAACCGCAGGCGTACCCTCGGCCTTTGGCTGCCGAGGCTTTCGACCGATCGGGTCGAACGGACCTCGCCGCAGGTGAGCACCGGCTCGCCGGCTGATGCTGCGCCTCCTCCGCCGCGTGTCGTCGCCGCCAAGCGCGACAACGCGCTGGTGGTTGTCGCGTGCGATGCGCGCGCCAGCCGCGGCGGGGTGATGCTCGGAATGCCGCTCGCCACCGTGCGGGCGATGCATCCGGCGGTCGATGTGATCGATCATGACCCGCATGCCGATGCGGCGCTGCTGAATGCGATCGCCGACTGGTGCGATCGCTTCACGCCGCTGGTGGCGCTCGACGGTGCCGACGGGCTGCTGCTCGACATCACCGGTTGCGCGCATCTGTTCGGCGACGAGGCCAAGCTGCTGAACACGCTGACCGCGGCGCTGACGCGGCAGGGCTTTGCGGTCAGCGCCGCGATCGCCGGCACTGCGGTGGCGGCGCGGGCGCTGACCCGCGGCGGCTCCGGCCTGATCGTCGCGCCGGGCGAAGAGCTGCGCGCGGTGGCGCCGCTGCCGGTAGCGGCGCTGGGCGTCGATGACGCGATCGTCCGCGGCCTGCGCCGCGCCGG
>NZ_QTKI01000246.1:0-7120 GCF_010820945.1 Rhodopseudomonas sp. BR0C11 | reverse complement strand
ATCCGAAACCGCACGCCTGCCGTGCTGAGCAGGCGGCGGCCGGTGCCGACGAGTTCGCAGCTCTGACGCAACACGAAGGGTTGGCCGTCGAGGTCGGCCAGCGCCACGGTGCGGCGGCCTGACCACGGATGATCAGGTCCGACGAACAGCCGGAACGGTTCGCTCAGCAGCAGCTTGCGGTGCAGATTGCGATGCGGCGCGATCGACAGCGCCAGATCGAGCCCGCCGCTCGCGACCAGCTTTTCGAGTTCGTCGGCCGGCGCTTCGATCAGTTCGATCGCGTCACCATCGGCTGGCAACAGCCGTGGCAGCCAATGGGCGGCGAGGCTGGTCAGCACGCCGAGCTTCAGCCGTGCCGGTGCCGGTCCGGTCAGTTCGCGCTTTGCCTCCGCCAGCGTCTGCAGCGCCATGCGCACTTTGGCTTCGAGCCGCTTCGCGCTCGGCAGTGCCCGGATGCCGCGTCCATCCGGCGCGAACAGCGCCGTGCCGAAGTCTCGCTCCAGTCCCTTCAGGGCCTGCGACAGCGTCGGCTGGGTGATGCCGAGTTGTTCGGCGGCGCGTGACACCGAGCCAGCCTGCATCACGGCGAGAAAGTAACGCAGGTGCCGCACATTCATTGAAAATTCCGATCGATCTTTTTGAACGATTGATTTTACCAGATCCAGCCTGGGCGGCTAGATCGGCGCTGGCGTGGCGGCAGTCAGGGAGAAGCCGGTATGGTGGTGAAAATCGATCGTCAGGGCGCCATCGGCATCGTCACGCTGGATCGGCCGCAGGCCCGCAACGCGCTGTCGCGCGAAGTGATCAACGCGCTGGCCGAGGCGCTCGATGAACTGGAACGGGATGCTGCCATCGCCGCGATCGTGCTGACCGGCCGCGAGGTGTTCTGCGCCGGCGCCGACATTGCAGAGATGCGCGGTATCGATCTTGCGACGGCGCTGGCCGAGGATTTTTCCGGCTGCTGCGACCGGCTGGCCACCTGCACTAAGCCGCTGATCGCGGCGGTCGAGGGCTATGCGATCGGCGGCGGCTGCGAACTGATCGAGATGTGCGACCTGGTGATCGCCGGCGCCGGCGCGAGGTTCGGTCACCCGGAGATTGCGCTTGGTACGCTATCGGGCGGTGGCGGCACGCAGCGGCTGGCGCGGGCGGTGGGGCGCGCCCGCGCGATGGATCTGATCCTGACCGGCCGGCTGATCTCCGCGACCGAGGCCGAGCGGATCGGGCTGATCAGCCGCGTGGTCGGTGATGGCACGGCGTACCCGGCCGCCTGCGAGGCGGCCGCGCTGATCGCGGCGCATCCGGTGCAAGCGGTACGATTCGCCAAACAGGCGGTCGACCGCGCGGTCTCGGTCGGGCTTGCTGACGGGCTGGCGCTGGAGCGGCGGCTGTTTCACCTCAGCTTCGCGACCGGTGAATTGCAGCCTCGGCTCGAGCGTTTTCTGGCGCGGCGGAGTCCGCACCGCTGATCGGCCTGCCTCATCGCCGGCGATTTGCGCTTCGTTCACCAAGTTGAAACGGCCGGCCGGATAATTTGGAACCCGGGTTGAACCTCGGGGGAGGGGACGTTGCGATTGTTGATTGCCGCGTGGCGCAAAGCCGCGCTGATGGTTGTTGTTTGGATCGTGTGTTTGCATCTCGTTGCGCCGGCACATGCGGCTGGTGCTCTGGCGGTCGGCAAATGCGGCGCTTATGGCCAAGCCTTTGACTATCCGGCGGAGGCGGCCGCGATCGCGGCGGCGCGGCAGCGCTGCAAGGGCGAGTGCACCATGCTGACGATGCGCCGGGCCTGTGCGGCGCTGGCCGTCGACATGAGCAATCCCTGCGGCGCGCACGGCTACGCGGTGGAATCGAAGATTTCCTCTTCGCTCAACGCCGCAACCCGGCGCTGCTACGAATATGGCGGCAAGGAATGTGTGATCCGCGCCTGGGCGTGTGACGCCAAGGGCTGAATTGTCTGACCTGAAACGATCGTGAACTGACAGGCCGGGATGGCCGCGCTATCAGCACCGCATGCAGTTCGATACCAAGATCGCGCTGGTGATCCGCACCGATCTCGAAGCCTGGCAGAAGCTGAACGTAGCCGCGTTCCTCACTTCGGGCATCGCTGCGGCGTTCCCGGAGTGCATCGGTGAGCCTTATGAAGACGGCAGCGGAACGCCGTATCACCCGCTGATCGGTCAGCCGATCCTGGTGTACGGCGCCGATGGCACAGGTCTGTCGCGCGCGCTGGAGCGGGCGCTGGCCCGCAACGTCAAGCCGGCGATCTACACCGAGGCGATGTTCAAGACCACGCACGATGCCGCCAACCGCGAGGCGGTGAAGGCGGTGGCGCGGGCGGATCTGCTGCTGGTTGGCCTCGCCGTCCGAGCCGACCGCAAGGTGGTCGACAAGATCCTCGACGGCCTCAAGTTCCACACCTGAGACGAGTGCTATTCCGGCATCGGCCGCGGCCGCTCCTGGAGATCCTCGGCGCGATAGTTTTCCTTGGCGACCGTCTCGGTCAACTGCTTTTCGGCGGCACTGCGCGTTCGGTTGCGCATCACTGCGTAGGCGATCGCGATCCCCAGCACGATGATTCCGATACCCCACAGCCATTCGGTGGACATGCGTTCTCTCCCTCGATGTTGTGTCGGGACAATCCCAAGTGCTGTCGGGCGTTCCCAATCGTTCGTCTCGTCGGGTGCGGCTTAGCGGCTCGTTAGGCATCGCAGCCGGAAACCGTGGGTGGCAGAGCTGCATCAACGCATCGTAAGCGGCCACGCGCGCAAATAAGGGACGCGGCGACACCGCCGATTCCACGGACGCGAGCGTGACCGACCAGTTGCCCATTCCCCATGACCGCCGGACATCCGATGCGCCGGATAGCGCCCATCCGATGCGCGGTGCCGGTGCTCGGCGGCGGTTTCTGATCGGGACGCTGCTGGTCAACCTTGCCGCGCTTTCGATCGACTTCGCCGTGCTCGATGCACGGCATCTGGCGTTTGCGCTGGGGTTACGGCTGCTGCTGGTTACGCCGCTGGTGCTGCTCGCGCTGGTGCTCAACCGGCGGCCGGACGACCGGGCGATGCAGTCGGCCGTGCAGGCCACGGCCGTGGTGGCATTCGCGCTGTCGGTGACGGCGATCGGCCAGTTCGCGCCGGAGCCGTTCGCCGGACGCTACATGATGGCGGCGCTGTTCGTGATCTTCGCCGGCGCGCTGGTCTCAGCGCTGTCCTGGCCGGCCACCAAGATCATGACCGTCACCGGCACGGTGCTGTACATCCTGATCACCGTCACCGGCCTGCGCTGGCCGCCGGCATGGACCAACATCGATCTGGTCGGGCTGTGCATCGTCACCTGCGTGATCGCGCTGCGCGCCCGTCAGCGCAAGGATGCGCAGATCGCCGAACTGGAAGCGATCCGCCGCAACGATGCGCGGCTGAAGCGCGATCTGCGCCAGGCCAATGCGGCGCTGGAGCGGCTGTCCGCGACCGACGCCCTGACCGGCGTGTTCAACCGCCGCTACCTCGACGAACTGATCGAGCAGGAGGCGGCCTCAATCGTGCCGTCGCTCGGGCAGAGCGTGCTGATGATCGACGTCGATCATTTCAAGCTGTTCAACGACCACGGTGGCCACGCCGCCGGTGACCGCTGCCTGCAGCAGATCGTCACTGCCGTGCGCCGCAACCTGCGCTCCTGCGATATCGTGGTGCGCTATGGCGGCGAGGAATTTGCCGTGGTGCTGCCCGGGCTCGATGAGGCCGAGCTGCACGAGACGGCCGAGCGGCTGTGCCATGCAGTCAGCGACCTGAAGATCCCGCACCCGGGCCTCGGGGGCGGCCGCGTCGTCACCATCAGCGTCGGCATCGCGCCCGCCATTCCGGCCGAAACCCTGGCCGATGCGATCCAGCGCGCCGACCAATCCCTGTATCGCGCCAAACGCGCCGGCCGTAACCGCGTCAGCGCCTGAACGATCGTCCCCCAAAGGGTGGAACGCCGAGATCTTGATTATGACTGACTGGTCAGTCATAATGTGTGGATGAAGCGTGCCTCAAACAGTCCGCCGATGTCTGCTCCCGTCGCTGCGAAGGGAGCTGCTGCGGCCCGCCGCTCCGCGCCAGCGACCAAGCCAGCTTCGGCAGCGGAGGCGCCGTCGACCCGCGCCGCCAAGGCGGCGGAACGGCGCGCCGCCATCATCGAGGCGGCGCTGGATGAATTCACCGCGCGCGGCTTCGCGGCGACCCGGATCGATGACGTCGCCAAGCGTGCCGGCGTCGCCAAGGGCACGATCTATCTGCACTTCACCGACAAAGAGGCGATGTTTCAGGAGCTGGTGCGCACCGCGCTGGTGCCGACCATGCAGCGGCTGACGTCGCCGCCACCGCCCGGCGTTTCGGCGCGGCAGATGCTCGAGACGTTCGCCGACGCCTTCGTGAACGATGTCGCGCAGACACGGCGCGGTGACATCCTGCGGCTGGTGATGGCGGAGGGCACGCGGTTTCCGTCGCTGGCGGAATTTCACTACCGCAACGTGGTCGAGCCGGGCGTCGCCGGCATTCGCCGCATCCTGGAGCTCGGCGTCGCCCGCGGCGAAATCAGCTCTGCCGCGCTGGCTCAGTTTCCGCAGCTCGCGGTCGCGCCGGTGGTGCTGTCGGTGATCTGGCAGGGGCTGTTCGGCCGGTTCGCGCCGCTCGATGTCCAGGCGATGCTGCGCGCGCATCTCGATCTGATTTTCGGCGAAAGGACGGCGTCATGACGCGACCCTCGCTCATTTTGCGCGGCTGCGCTACGGCGCTGCTCGCGCTGGCACTCGCAAGCTGCGGCAAGGGCAACGATCCCGGTTATCAGGGCTGGGTCGAGGCCGATCTGATCTTCGTCAGCCCGGACGAATCCGGCCGCATTACCAAGCTCAAGGTGCGCGAAGGCGACGAGGCGAAGACCGGCGAACTGATCTACACGCTCGACGACGACCTGCAGCAGGCCGACCTCAACCAGAATATGGCGACGCTCGCCAACGCCAGGCAGACCTTCGACCGCGCGCAGTCGCTGTCGAAGACCGGCTCCGGCACCCAGGCCAATCTCGACGCCGCGGTCTCGACGCTGCGGGTCGCCGAAGCGCGCGTCGAGACCTCGAAGACGCGGCTGGCGCGGCGCGAAATCCGCGCGCCGGTGACCGGCACGGTGCAGCAGATCTACTTCCGCGAAGGCGAGATGGTGGCGGCGCAGAAGCCGGTGCTGTCGATCTTGCCGCCGGGCAACATGAAGATCCGGTTCTACGTGCCGGAGCCGGAGCTGCCGAAGCTCGCGATCGGCGAGAAGGTGCGGGTGACGTGCGATAATTGCGCGGCGGATCTGTCGGCGGATATCTATTTCATCTCGACCACGGCGGAGTACACCCCGCCGGTGATCTACAGCCTCGATGAGCGCAATAAGCTCGTCTATCTGATCCAGGCGCGGCCGAACAAGCCGGTGAGCCTGCGGGTCGGCCAGCCGGTCAGCGTGTATTTGCCATCGGCCGCCGCGGCGCCTTCGCCGGTCGCGGCCAGCAAGCCATGACCGACGCGCCGACCATCGCGGCCGATGCCCGCGACATCGCGATCGATGTCCGCGGCCTCACCAAGTCGTTCAACGGCCGCGAGGTGGTGCACGACCTGTCGATGCAGGTGAGGCGCGGCTCGATCTACGGCTTCCTCGGCCCCAATGGCTCCGGCAAGACCACGACGATCCGGATGCTGTGCGGGCTGCTGACGCCGGACCGCGGCGAGGGCAGCTGTCTCGGCTTCGACATCCGCACCGATGCAGCAAAGATCAAGCGCCGGGTCGGCTACATGACGCAGCGCTTCAGCCTGTATCAGGACCTGTCGGTGCGCGAGAATCTCGAATTCGTCGCCCGGCTCTACGGCGTGCCCGATGCACGCGGCGCGGCGCGCGAGATGATCAAGCGGCTCGGGCTGTCAGGGCGCGAGGAGCAGCTTGCCGGCGAACTGTCAGGCGGCTGGAAGCAGCGGCTCGCGCTCGGCGCCTGCACACTGCCGAATCCGCAATTGCTGCTGCTCGACGAGCCGACCGCAGGCGTCGATCCGAAAGCCCGCCGCGACTTCTGGAACGAGATCCACGCGCTCGCTGCCGAGGGGCTCACCGTGCTGGTCTCGACCCATTACATGGACGAGGCAGAGCGCTGTCATGAGATCGCCTACATCGCTTACGGCCATCTGCTGGCGCACGGCACCGTCGATCAGGTGATCGCAGGCTCGCAACTCACCACCTGGGTCGCCACCGGCGAAGGCCTCGGCCCGCTGGCACACGAGCTTGCCGATAAGCCCGGCGTCGACATGGTGGCGCCGTTCGGCACCAGCCTGCACGTCTCCGGCCGCGATCAGGCCGCGCTCGACCAGACGCTGGCGCCGTATCGTAACAACCCGCGGCAGAGCTGGCAGCACGGCGCGCCCTCGCTCGAGGACGTGTTCATCGAGCTGATGAGCCGGTCGAAGGACAACTTCCAATGACCGCGGCCCGGGCCGATGCGCCGACGCCAGGCGCGCCGATCAAGGAGCCGCGGTTCGGCTTCCTGCGCCGCACCTACGCGATGCTGGTCAAGGAGCTGATCCAGCTCAAGCGCGACCGTCTCACCTTCGCGATGATCATCGTGATCCCGGTGATGCAGCTGCTGCTGTTCGGCTACGCCATCAACACCACGCCGCGGCATCTGCCGACCGCCGTGCTGCTGCAGGAGGATTCCGATCTCGGCCGCTCGATCCTGAAGGCGCTGGAGAACACCGCGTACTTCAAGTTCACCCGCGAAGTGCACAGCGTCGCCGAGTTCGATGATTTGCTGCTGTCCGGTCGCGTGCTGTTCGGGGTCGAAATCCCGCGCGGGTTCGAACGCGCGGTGCGGCGCGGCGACAAGCCGGCGATCCTGGTCGCGGCCGATGCCACCGATCCGGTCGCCGCCGGCTCGGCCCTGTCGGCGCTCGGGCAGATCGTGCAGACCGCGCTGATGCACGACCGGGTCGGTGGCGATCCCGCCAATCCGCCGTTCGAGATCCGCGCCCACGCCCGCTACAACCCAGCCGCCTCGTCGCGGCTCAACATCGTGCCCGGTCTGGTCGGCACCATCCTGACCATGACGATGCTGATC
>NZ_QTKI01000245.1:0-7139 GCF_010820945.1 Rhodopseudomonas sp. BR0C11 | reverse complement strand
GCGGGTGAGGGCACTCCCATCCGCGAAATCCGAACTCACTGCTCGGGGCGCCCTCACCCCAACCCTCTCCCGCGGGCGGGAGAGGGAGCGCGCTGTGCCCGTAGCTCGTTGGGAAATACTGATCCGCCGCGGGCGCTGAGCAACCTCGCCCGCCTGCGGGAGAGGTCGACGCGCGAAGCGCGGCGGGTGAGGGCACTCCCATCCGCGAAATCCGAACTCACTGCTCGGGGCGCCCTCACCCCAACCCTCTCCCGCGGGCGGGAGAGGGAGCGCGCTGTGCCGGGCGGCGCTGCTGCGGCCAATACGGCGGGCGCTGTAGGCGTTTGCCCCGTTGATACCTCCACCGCGCCGCTGGCATCGGCGCGGTCTCGGGGCTAGATTGCGGCGTTTTTCGCAGAGCCAAAGCCCAGAGAGTCCGCCCGTGTCCAAATCCGCGTCCCGCGCCCGCCTTGCCGACATCATCCGCACCCGCTCGTTCGGCCGGGGGGAGATCACGCTCGCGTCGGGGCGCAAGAGCGACTTCTATTTCAACCTGAAGCCGACGATGCTCGATCCCGAGGGCGCGGCGCTGCTCGCCGAATTGACCTACGAGGCGCTGCGCGACGAGAAGGTCGACTATGTCGGCGGGCTGGAGATGGGCGCGGTGCCGCTGGCCGGCGCGATCGCGCAGCTGTCGTGGCTGAAGAACCATCCGATCGCGGCGTTCTTCGTGCGCAAGAAGCCGAAGGAGCACGGCGCTCGGCTGTCGGTCGAAGGCCTGGCGAAGGGCGAGAGCCTGGCCGGCAAGCGCTGCGTCATCGTCGAGGACGTCACCACCACCGGCGGTTCGGCCATCAAGGCGGTCGAAGCGGTGAAGGAATCCGGCGCCGAGATCGTGCTGGTGCTGACCATGGTGGACCGCGAGGAAGGCGCCACCGAAGCCTTCGCCGAGGCCGGGCTGCCGTTCCGGTCGCTGTACAAGGCCAGCGAGTTCCTCAACACCTGAGCGCCACGGACGCCGCCGGAAACCCGGCGTTTACCATCCCATCCTAAAGTCGCGACCAACAGCGGGCTTGCCGCGGGTGGTTGCGTCGGTGGAGTGGGCGTTTGCGTCAATTGCTTACCAGTTCACGCCTGCGGCGCCGCGTTTTCGCTCTCGGCGCGATGCTGGCGCTACCGCTGCTCACCGTTCCTGAAATCGCCTCGGCGCAGAACCTGCTGGAGTTCCTGTTCGGCGGCGCCGGCCCGCAACGGCCGCAGCACGGCGCCCCCGCCCAGGCCAATTTTTTCGCCGATCCGTTCGGCCTCAATCAGCAAAACCAGCCGCCGCAACCGCAGCGCCAGGCCTCCGCTGGCGGCGGTCCGGCGTTCTGCGTGCGCAGCTGCGACGGCAAGTACTTCCCGCTGCAGCTCCGCGCCGGCGCCAGCCCGGCGCAGATGTGCCAGGCGTTCTGCCCGGCCGGCAACGCGAAGGTTTACTACGGCGGCCAGATCGACGGTGCCCGCTCGGCGAGCGGCGAGCGCTACGCCGACTCGCCGAATGCGTTCGCCTATCGCAAGGCGCTGAAAGCGGACTGCACCTGCAACGGCCGCGATCCGGCCGGCCTCGCGCAGATCGACCTGTCGCAGGACACCTCGCTGCGCGCCGGCGACATCGTCGCCACCGCAGATGGCCTCGCCGCCTATACGGGCGTGCGTCTCGGCGTCGAGCAGACGCCGGACTTCACCCCGGTCGCCGACTATCCGGGCCTGACTCCCAGCCTGCGCGCCCGCCTTGGCGGGATGAAGGTCGCCCCGGTGAACGAGCAGATCGCCGAACAGGCGCCCCCGGCACTCGGCCGCGACGTCTCACTGCCGGTCGAGCCCCCGAAGCCAATCCCCCACGGCCGCCGCGCCGGGATTGATTGAGCTACCCCTCGCGCCCACGCGTCATTCCGGGGCGCGCGAAAGCGCGACCCCGGAATCCGGAGATTCGGGGCACATCAGCGGCGCAGGTCGGGGAGACGCCTCGGCCAAACAACTGCGGGATTCCGGGTTCGCGAGCTATCGCTCGCGCCCCGGAATGACACCCGTGAAGGCTTCTCGCGCCGGCATGATGGCGTGTTCTCAAGCGAGTCATTCCGGGACGCTCGCGGCAGCGAGCGGACCCGGAATCTCGAGATTCAGCGCACCTCGGCCGCGCGGCTCGGGGAGGCTTCTCGACCAAACAACCGCGGGATTCCGGGTTCGCGAGCTGTCGCTCGCGCCCCGGAATGACACCGGTGGCTGGCGCTTCGCTCGCCCCGGAATGACATCTTGGGGGTTGAGGGCTTCGCGCGCCGGAGAGACTCTGACGATGAGGAGCTGGGACGCCTACCTGCCGACGATCACGCCGATCACGTTCGGGGCGGCGCGGTAGGATTCTTCGAGGTGGGCGCGGGCAGCGGCGCGGTTTTCGGCGGTCAGCAGGCCGCGGGCTTCAGCCAGGATCATCCAGCAATAGCCCCACCAGTCGCTGAGCATGCCGGTGTCGTCGACCAGGCCGTAGCCATGCTCGGCTGCGAAGATCCGGGCGGTGCCCTCATCGAGGGTGTCGAGCCAGCTCAGATCAGCAGGATCGAACATCTCGTCGACCAGATCGTCCGGGCAGTCACCCCAGATCGACACGCACACCGCGTTGAACTCGCGGTCGAGCTGATCGTCATCGACCCATTGCCGGCGGGCGAGCTGATGCAGCCGCGACAGGGAGCGGGCGAAGTCGGCGATCCGGGTGAGCGCCGTCTGATCGAAGGCGATGGTGGACATCTCGTCCTCGGAAGCTTGCTGAGACCATAGATATAGACGGCGCACCGCGCCGAATCGCGATGATAACTCAAGACCTTGCAGAATGTTCTAAATTTGTTCTTATCGCACGGCAGGCAATACGGCAACCTTGGCCCGCCCCTCTGGCTCATCAGGCGTGTTCCCGCCTTGAAACCTGCGCGCCCCCCGTAGATCAGGCAGCCCGAGTCGCGGGATTTTGCACAAAAGCCGGGCATCCCGCCGCAACGATGCCCTCGTCATGGGTTTCGATCCGGGACTATTGTTTGTATGGTCGTGGTCTCATCCGCTTGGAATGGTCACTTGCCCGTGCAGTCGTTACCAGAAAAAAATTCCTCCCAGTCGGCGCCTCTGGATGAGCTGGCGCTCGCGGAGATCAAGAGCGCGATCCTCGCCAAGCTGACCCTGGCGATCGGCAAGGAAGCCGCGCACGCCACCAAGCACGACTGGTACAAGGCCTCCGCCTTGGCGCTGCGCGACCGGATCGTGCACCGCTGGCTGGTGTCCGAGAAGGAGAGCTACGACGCCGGCCGCAAGCGGGTGTATTACCTGTCGCTCGAATTCCTGATCGGCCGGCTGTTCACCGACTCGCTGAACAATATGGGCCTGCTGGCGCAGTTCGACGCCGCGCTCGGCGATCTCGGCGTCGGCCTCAACGACCTGCGCAAATGCGAGCCCGACGCCGCGCTCGGCAATGGCGGCCTCGGCCGGCTCGCCGCCTGCTTCATGGAAAGCATGGCGACGCTGGAGATCCCGGCCTACGGCTACGGCATCCGCTACGACTACGGCCTGTTCCGCCAGATCATCAATCACGGCTGGCAGCAGGAATTCCCCGACGAGTGGCTGAGCTTCGGCAACCCGTGGGAATTGCAGCGGCCTGAAGTCGTCTATCAGGTCAAGTTCGGCGGCCATGTCGACCAGGTCACCGATGCCAAGGGCTACACCCGCGCGGTGTGGACGCCGGGCGAGACCGTGCAGGCGATCGCCTACGACACCCCGATCGTCGGCTGGCGCGGCGAGCACGTCAATGCGCTGCGGCTGTGGTCGGCGCGCGCGCCGGACCCGCTGCTGATCGACGTGTTCAACACCGGCGACTATCTCGGCGCCACCGCGCACGAGGCGCGCGCCGAGGCGATCTGCAAATTCCTGTATCCGAACGACGAGAGCCCGGCAGGCCGCGAGCTGCGGCTGCGCCAGGAATATTTCTTCGTCTCCGCCTCGCTGCAGGACCTGATCAAGCGGCACCTGGATTCCGACGGCCAGATCCGCAACCTCGCCAAGAAGGCCGCGATCCAGCTCAACGACACCCATCCGTCGCTGGCGGTCGCCGAGCTGATGCGGCTCCTGGTCGACGTCCACGCGTTGCGCTGGGACGACGCCTGGAACATCACGGTCGCGACGCTGAGCTACACCAACCACACCCTGCTGCCCGAAGCGCTGGAGACCTGGCCGCTCGACCTGTTCCAGCGCACGTTGCCGCGCCACCTCGAAATCATCTACCGGATCAACGAAGCGCATCTCGGCCTCGCCGAGGCGCGCAGCCCCGGCGATATCGAATTCCGCGCCTCGGTGTCGCTGATCGACGAGAAGGCCGGCCGCCGGGTGCGGATGGGCCATCTCGCCTTCATCGGCTCGCATCGGGTCAACGGCGTCTCGGCGATGCATTCCGACCTGATGAAGGAGACCGTGTTTCACGATCTCAACTTCCTCTACCCCGGCCGCATCACCAACAAGACCAACGGCATCACCTTCCGGCGCTGGCTGACGCTCGCCAATCCCGGCCTGACCGATCTGGTCCGCTCGGTGGCCGGCGACGAGGTGCTGGACGATCCGACCCGGCTGGAGCGGCTCGAAGCCTTCGCCGGCGACAGCGCGTTCCAGCAGCAGTTCCGCTCCGTCAAGCATCGCAACAAGGTGGCGCTGGCGCGGTTGATCGGTGAGCGCAACAACATCCGGATCGATCCGAGTGCGCTGTTCGACGTCCAGATCAAGCGCATCCACGAATACAAGCGGCAGCTGCTCAACGTGCTCGAGACCATCGCGCTGTATCAGGCGATCAAGGACGAGCCGAACCGCGACTGGGTGCCGCGCGTCAAGATCTTCGCCGGCAAGGCCGCGGCGAGCTATCGCTACGCCAAGCTGATCATCAAGCTGATCAACGACGTCGCCGAAGTAGTGAACAACGACGCTTCGATCGGCGGCAAGCTGAAGGTGGTGTTCCTCGCCGACTACAATGTCAGCCTCGCCGAAGTGATCATTCCGGCCGCCGACCTGTCGGAGCAGATCTCGACCGCCGGCATGGAAGCCTCCGGCACCGGCAACATGAAGCTGGCGCTGAACGGCGCACTGACGATCGGCACGCTCGACGGCGCCAATATCGAGATCCGCGATCTGGTCGGCCCGGAAAACATTGCGATCTTCGGCATGGAAGCGCTCGAAGTGGTGGCGCGCCGCGCCCAGGGCCTCGACGCCACCGACGTCATCAACCGTTCGCCGCAACTCGCCAACGCGATCCGCGCGATCGACTCCGGCGTGTTCTCGCCCGACGACCGCGCCCGGTTCGCGTCGGTGGCGCACGCGCTGCGCCACCTCGACCACTACATGGTCAGCGCCGACTTCGACAGCTACTACGAGGCCCAGCGCGGCATCGACGCACGCTGGCGCGCCGGCTCCGCCTGGACCCGCGCCGGCATCCTCAACGTCGCCCGGATGGCGTGGTTCTCGTCCGACCGTACCATCCGCGAATACGCCGAAGAGATCTGGAACGTGCCGACCAAGCCGGCAACCCAGCCGTCGCCAGCGCGGCAGGCGGGCTAGTCGACGCTCGGCCGAGAGCGGCGCACTCCTCTCAGGTCCGTCATTCCGGGGCGCGAGCGCAGCTCGCGAACCCGGAATCCCGAGCTTGTAGCGAACGTTTTTCCAACACCTGCGAGATTCCGGGTTCGCGCGTTTCACGCGCGCCCCGGAATGACGTGCGCGTGTGGCCCGCGCGCAGTCGCAGCCCTGCCCTCATCACATGATGACCGACAGCCATTGCGCCCGGCTGCGCCGCGGTGCAAGCTGGCGCCACAACAAGAGCAACAACACGGGAAGCGCACCATGGACGCCAAGGTCGAGCACACGCCGCATCCGTTCGATGCCGCGACGCGCGTGGATTTCGGAGGCGGGCGCTGGCAGGGCGCGACCAGCGACGATTACCACGCCTTCGTCGGCCAATTCGGCGGCGCCACCGCGGCGACGCTGCTGCGCGCCCTGATGCAGCAGCCGGAGCGCGCCGGCGATCCGCTGGCTTTCACGGTGAACTTCTGCGCGCCGATCAGCGCCGGCAGCTTCGAGCTGACGCCGCGGCTGATCAAGGCGACGCGCTCGACCCAGCATTGGGGCATCGAACTCAGCCAAGGCGACGCCGGCGTCGAAGTTTTCGCCACCGCGGTGTTCGCGCAGCGCCGCGAGACCTGGACGCACCGTCCGGCCGAGATGCCGAAGACCGCCACCTACGATGAGGCACCGGTGTATGAGCGCGGCGGCGCGGCGGCGTCGTGGATCCGTCAGTTCGAATTTCGCTTCGTCGAGAACGAGCCGAACTTCGGCGACGGCCCGCTGCCGGAGCCGGCGAGCCCGCACACCAAGGCGTGGATCGGCCACGCCGTGCCGCGCACGCTCGATTTGTTGTCGCTGTCGGCGATCGCCGATGCGTTCTTCGCGCGGATCTTCCACGTCCGCGGCGAATTGTTGCCGATCGGCACGGTGTCGATGACGACGTATTTCCACGTCGATGCCGCCGATCTCGCCGCCGAGCCGATCACCGCGGTGCTCGGCGTCGCCGACGCCAACGTGTTTCACAAGAGCTTCTCCGACCAGACCGGCGAATTGTGGTCGCCGAGCGGGCGGCTGCTGGCGACCACGCATCAGATCACCTATTTCAAAGCCTGAGTTGGCGCAGCGCTCCGGCGCGCGTCACGCGCGCATTTGAAGGGGCGTCATGGCGATGTCGCAGACCGAAGTCGCTCGCAGCGATCCTGCGCGGCGCGTCGCGCTGCTCGGCGTGCCGATCGAGATCGGCGCCGGCCTGCGCGGCACACTGATGGGACCGGCCGCGCTCCGCACCGCCGGGATCGGCCGCGTGCTCGATCAGCTCGGCTTTGCGGTCGAAGATCACGGCGACATGACGCGCCCGGCGCTCGATGGTGGCAACGATCCGGTGCCCGCCAACGCCAATTACTACAGCGAAGTGAAAAGCTGGGTCGGGGCGATCTCGGCGCGCGCCTACGAGCTGGCGAGATCGGGCGCGGTGCCGCTGTTCATGGGCGGCGATCACAGCCTGTCGATGGGCTCGGTCAACGGCGTGGCGCGCTACTGGC
>NZ_QTKI01000244.1:0-7149 GCF_010820945.1 Rhodopseudomonas sp. BR0C11 | reverse complement strand
GCCGGATGCGGTCGAGGAGTCGCTGCGCCGAGGTGTTGTAGCGCAGCGACTCCTCGACCGCATCCGGCAGCAGCGCCGGATCGGCCACCACCGCGCGGCGCGCATCGGCGAAATCAGCAAGGTTCAGCGCCAGCATGCTCATGAAGCCGCCGAGCGACTCGATGCCCGCCATGATCAGCGTCGTGGTGGTGAGCAGCACCTCCCGCTCGTCGAGCCGGTCGCCATCGATCTCCGCCATGCTGAAATGCGAGATCAGATCGTTCTTCGGCTCGGCGCGCCGCTGCGCGATCACGCTCGACGCATAGTCCTGCATCCAGGCGTAAGCGGCGAGATGCTCCGGCCCCTTGGCGCGGGTGACCGGATCGCTCTGCACCATCAGCACCGCCTTGTCGCGCACGGTCTGCTCATCGCCCATCGGCAGGCCGAGCACCGCGAACAGCACCCGCACGGTGAACTTGGACGAAAAGTCGCTGATGAAATCGAATTGGTCGCGGCCGCGCAGCGCCTCGGCGGCGTCGCGGGCGATCTCCCGCATCGGCTCGGCCAGCGCCTCGAGATTGCGCTTCATGAAGGCGTGCTGCACCAGTCCGCGCAGCCGGTCGTGACGCGGCGGATCGGTGGTGCCGAGCGTGGCGCCTGCCCGGTTCGGCAACTCGGTCATCAGGTTGCCCTTGGCAGAGGAGAACACCTGCCAGTTGCTGCCGGCGCCGGCGACGTCGAGATAGCGCGACAGAATCCACATCTGCGCCGGCTCGCTCCAGTACACCGGATGTTCGTCACGCAGCGTCTTGTAGAGCGGGAACGGATCGGCATCGACAACGGGCGAATAAGGATCGAAGCTGAACATGAGCTGATTTCCTCTCTTGTTAAGGCCGCCCGGTTCGTTTGTTTGTCTATTAGTTGCGGCGATCGTCGCAGTGTAGTTGGCATGACCTCGCGCCGTGAGACGCCGCGGTGACAAAAACTTGCACTTTTCCGACGTTCGGTCTTAGCTGCGCCGATGGCCCGTTCACGCCGCAAAGCAGCAATTCCGATCTTCGCGCTGTACGGCGAGACGCCCGCCGCGCCGGTCGACATGCTGCATGTCGAAGCGATTCAATCGCGCAGCCGATTGTATCAGTGGGAGATCGACGTCCACGCTCACCGCAGCCTGCATCAGATCCTCTGGATCGGCTCTGGAACAGCGACAATCGCGCTCGATGAGCAGCGCGTGCAACGCGATGGTCCGGTCGCGGTGATCGTGCCGCCCGGCGTCGTGCACGGATTCAAATTCTCGCCGCACACCGAAGGTCAGGTCTTCACCTTCAATCCGCACGCGATGATCGAGGGCGACGTGCCGGCGACCGGACAGGCGCTGCGCGATCTGTTCACCGCAGCCCGCATCCTGAAATTCGAGCCTGACGGGGCGGCCACGATGCGGATCGACAGATTATTCGCCGAGCTTGCCGACGAGTTCGCCTCGCCGGATGCCGGCAATTCGCCAGTGCCGTTGTGGCTCGGCCGCGCCATCGTCTGGCGGCTGGCGCAGCAGAGCGAGCGGCAGGCACGCTATGCGGCGCGCGGCGGCGATCAATTCACCCGCTTCCTGCTGCTGGTCGAAGCGCATCATTGCGAGCACTGGCCGATCGCGCGCTACGCCGACACGCTCGGTATGACGCCTGAGCGCCTCAACCGGCTGGCGAAAGCCGAAACCGGCCAGAACGCGCTCGACGTCGTCCATGCCCGTCTCACCCGCGAAGCCTGCCGCCGGCTGACTTATATAGCTGCGCCGATCTCCAAGCTCTCGTTCGAGCTCGGCTTCGAAGACCCCGCCTATTTCTGCCGCTTCTTCAAACGGCGGACCGGACATAATCCGCGAGACTATCGGCGGATGGTGAGTGAGGAGGCGTGAACGACGAGGCGGTGAGCTACAGGCTTGAGTAGTGAGCCTCCGACGCTTCCTCTCACACTCCGTCATGGCCGGGCTTGACCCGGCCATCCACGGCCATAACCACCGCCTTGCGTGAATTCGTGGATGCCCGGGTCGAGCCCGGGCATGACGATTTTTGTGTAGCGGCGCCGCGGCCCAACATCACTTCGTACTGTAGTCGCCACCTGCACCAACCTCATCCTGAGGAGCCCCGGCGAAGCCGGGGCGTCTCGAAGGATGGGCTCCGAGCACACGCGTAGCAGCGCATCGGCCTCGTGGTTCGAGACGCCCCGGCTTCGCCCTACGGGCTTCGCCGCGGCTCCTCACCATGAGGGACTAAGGCCTCGGACGCACAAAGGCCCTACGCCGCCTGCGCCAGCCTCGGCCGGTTCTCGATCAGCATGATGCCCGACGCGGTGTTGGAGATCGGCAGGTGATAGTTGCGGTGCAGCTCGCGGACGTCGCCGGTCAGCGCGCCGCGCATCGCGACCCAGTTCATCACCTCGACGCCCTGGCTGCCGGCGAGCTCGACCAGTTCGTGCGGGTCGATCCCGAGCAGTCCCTCGATATCACCTGTCATCGCGTCCATGCAGCGCTTGTCGAACGCGGTGTTGATGAAGCCGGCGCGCTGGCCTTCGAGCTGATGCGACAGCCCGCCGGTGCCGATCACCACGACTTTCAGGTCTTCCGGATAGCTTTCGATGGCGCGGCCGATCGCTTGGCCGAGCTTGAAGCAGCGGCGCAGCGACGGCAGCGGATGCTGCACGGTGTTGACTACCACCGGCACGGTCGGAATGTCGTGAGCGCGGCCGCGCAGGAACAGCTCCATCGGCAAGCTGTAGGCGTGATCGACCAGCATCTCCTGGCAGGTGACGGGGTCGAACTCGGACTCCACCAACGTCTCGATGATGTGCCACGACAGTTTGGTGTCGCCCTTGAACGGCGCCATCACCGGGATGCCCCAACCCTCGTCGTCGTTGCGATATTCTGGCGCGGCGCCCACCGCGAAGGTCGGCATCTTGTCGAGGAAGAAGTTCAGTCCGTGATCGTTGTAGATCACCACCGCGGCATCGGGCTTGACCGCCTCCAGCCAGCGGCACGGCGCGTCGAAGCCGTCGAAGAACGGCGCCCAGTACGGGTCCTTCTGCAGGCCCTTGGCCATCGCCCCGCCGATCGCGGGGACGTGCGAAGCGGCTAGGCCGCCGATGATCGTCGCCATGTCAGCAATCCCCTCTCAATTGTCCCGCGCCGCCAGCAGCTTCGCCTTGAACTGCTCGACCGTCATGCCGGTCTGCAGCGCACCGATGTCCTGCATGTTGAGGCCGAGGATGCCGGCAAACTTGGCGAGGTAGTAGGCGTTGCCGCCCTCGTCGAGCAGCTTGAGCAGATCGCGCTTGAGGATCGCTTCGGTCTGCGCCGCGGTGAGACCGTAGCGCGCACAATACGCAGCTTCGTCCTTGACGAACGCGGCGCGCGCGCCGGCGTCGTTGAACGAGAAGCACATCTTGTTGAGAGCGTAGCCCTTCTGCGCCGACTCGGGACCGAAGATCGGCGTCCCGAAAATCTCGCGCTTGGCGCGTCCGGCGCCAGCCGCCAATGCCTCACTCATGGCATCCCCCGATGACGTTTCCTGACTGTGGCCGTGCGGCCAAATTTCGCGAACGATAGGCGGCGGCAGGAGGGGTTATTTGACGTGCGTCAAATGTCAGGAGAATCCGGACAGCAGAAGATCGCCCCGAAACAGAGCGATCAGGAGCGCGTCGCCCCTCGCAGCCATCGCTGCAGTCTTTGCAGCATCGACAGCGGCGGCTCGGGTTCGATGGCGTCCGAAGGCTGTTCGAGCGCCAAAGACGGAGCTTCGGCAAGGTCGGTGATGATCTCGTCTCCGGTCGGCAACGGGCTGGTCGGGCAACGTGGTGGCAACGGCGCTGCGGGAGTTGCAGATACGAAGTGGCCGGCGGATTGCAGCACCAGCGGCCCGACCTCGGTCAGAAATGCCTGCTCGTAGCTACGGGACAGCCGCTGCAGTGCTTCGTCGAGCGGCAGCCAATCGACCGCGCGGATGTCCTTCATCAGCGGCAGGGTCTGCCGCGGCTCGGCTTCCATCCGCCAGAAATGCACCACCTTGGAGCGGCCGCCGGAATCATAAGCGAGCGTGCCGATGAACTCGTGGACCGCGACGACGTGGCCGGTCTCTTCCAGCACCTCGCGTTCGGCGGCCTGGCGCGGCGTCTCGCCGTGATCGAGCTTGCCCTTGGGCAGAACCCAATCGTTGCGCTTGCGCATCCGGACGACCGCGAACAGCGGATCTTTGCCGCGCCGCAACACGATTCCGCCTGCTGCCAGCACCGGAGTTCGCAACTTATCGCCCTTCGTCGTCGGGAAATCGACCTCCACCATATAGGATCAAGCGTCCATCAAGCGAGGCACGACGTGTCGCGCCGCTTCGAAAAATCAAACGCGCCTGCGAGCAGGCGCTTACGGCGCGGGCGGCGGCGGCACCACCGGATAGCTGCGATCCGGCGTCAACACGCAGCGATACACGCGCTTGCTGCGGGTCTGCCACGCCTCGACGATTCGGCCGCAATTGGCGCAATGCAGATTGCCAGGTTCACCGTCGAGTGTTTCGGATTCGGCGCAGCGGTACAGCGCGCCGCATTCACATTCCACGTCGGAGAGTCTCATCGCTTCTTCCCTGATATCGACTTGCGGCGGTTCCCGCCGTCGCAAATTGCTATCCTAGGTGGCAATGCTGACGCCGCTGTGTCAGCCCATTGCGGAAGGCGAATAATTTCCGCGAGATGACACACCGAAGCACCGGCTGGCGGTTCACGGCCGAGCCGGGATAGAATTGCGCTGGCGCTGCAAACAGCCGCCGGACGATCGTGGAGGTAACCGCGGCGTCCCAACGATCAACGAGGAAACACCCATGACGTTCTGGCCCGAGGCCGGCATCGGTGGCGCGCTGCGCCGCGAGACTCACTACGACGGCCGGTCGATGTTGTGCTTCTCCGAGCGCCCGGCCCATCTCGCAGCCATGTTCGACGATCTGGTCGCGCGGTTCGGCGACCGTCCTGCGATCGTCGATGACCGCGCGTTCAGCTATCGCGAGCTCGATCTGCTGGTTCGCAAGATCGCGGTGTCGCTGTCCGCACTCGGCATCGACAAGGGCGACCGCGTCGCACTGTTCCTCGGCAATTGCTGGGAGTTCCTGGCGGTGACGCTCGCTTGCAACCGGCTCGGCGTGCTGGTGGTCCCGATCGGCATCCGGCAGCGCCGCGCCGAGCTCGAATTCCTGCTGACCAACAGCGGCGCCAAGGTCGTGGTGTTTGAGGCCGAACTGGCAGACGAGATCCCTGCCGCCGCCGACGTGCCGCAGCTCGCACATCGCTTCGTCGCGCACGGCAGCACCGAGGACGCGCGACCGTTCGAGGATCTGCTCGCCGCCGATCCGGCGAACGCACCGCTCGCGCAGATGCAGGAAGACGATACCGCGGTGATCCTCTACACCTCGGGCACCACCGGCAAGCCGAAGGGCGCCGAGCTGACGCATCTCAGCATCCTGCACTCATCCTACGCGTTCGCACGCGCCCATGAGCTGACCGAACACGACCGCGGGCTGGTCGCGGTGCCGCTGTCGCATGTGACGGGCCTCGTCGGCGTATCCTACGCGACCATCGCGGCCGGCGGCTGCGTGGTGCTGATGCGGCAGGCGTTCAAGACCGCCGACTTCCTTGCCCTCGCGGCGCGCGAGCAGATCACCTATTCGATCCTGGTGCCGGCGATCTACACGCTTGCCGTGATGCACCCCGACTTCGACAAGCACGATCTGTCGGCGTGGCGGATCGGCTGCTTCGGCGGCGCGCCGATGCCGGTGCCGACCATCGAGATGCTGGCGAAGCGACTGCCGAACCTGCAGCTCCGCAATGCTTATGGAGCGACCGAGACGACTTCACCAACCACGATCATGCCGCAGGCTTATTGGCGCGATCACATGGACAGCGTCGGCCAAGTGATTCCTTACGCGCACGTCCGCGTGCTCGATGCCGACGACAACGAAGTTGCCCCTGGGGAGCCGGGCGAACTGTTGATCTCCGGCCCGATGGTGGTGCCGCGCTATTGGCAGCGGCCCGACGCCAACGCCAAGGAGTTTGTGAACGGCTACTGGCGCAGCGGCGACATCGGCTCGATCGACCAGGACGGCTTCGTCCGGGGGTTCGACCGCAAGAAGGACATGATCAATCGCGGCGGCTTCAAGATCTTCTCGGCCGAAGTCGAGAACGTGATCTGCGGCATCGACGGCGTGCTGGAGACCGCGATCATCGGCACGCCCGATCCGGTGCTCGGCGAGCGCGTCAACGCCATCGTGGTGACGAGCGAAGGCGCGAGCCTGAATGAACGCGACGTCGCCGCCTACTGCGCGGCGCGGATGTCGGATTACAAAGTCCCCGAGAGCATCATCATCCGCACCACACCCTTGCCCCGCAACGCCAACGGCAAGATCCAGAAAACGGTGCTGCGCGAGACAATCGCGGACCGAGCAGCGAGTTACGCGAGGTCGTAGTCCACGAATTGAAAGATCAAGGCTTTGCGTCAATAGGCCTCGTCATGCGCGGAGTTAGCACACTCTCGCCCAGCGGCAGCGCAACCTCTCGCGCTTGCGGGAGAGGTCGACGCGCGAAGCGCGGCGGGTGAGGGCACTCCTCTCCGCGAGTGGCAAACTCACTGCCCGGGAGACCCTCACCCCAGCCCTCTCCCGCAAGCGGGAGAGGGAGCGCGCCTTGCTTGTGGAACGGCGCGACCCTGCAGCCAATTATTACTTCGCCGGCGTGATCCGCACCTGCACGTCGCGCGGTTTTGCTGTGTACGGCGCCGACGTCACCAGCACCTCAGCGCCGGCCTCGGCATAGGCCGCAGCGTTGCCGGCGTTGACGCCGCCGGCGACCGCGATCACCGGGCGCGAGGGCCGCCCGGCGAGTTGCTGGATCAAAGTCGCGACATCCGCGGGAGCGAACTTTTCCAGCTGCAGTACGTCGAACCCGGCCTCGGCCGCGGTGAGGGCCGCGTCGATCGACGCCACCTCGGTGATCAGTTTCTTCTCGGGAAGCGTGGCGCGCAGCCGCGCCACTGTCGCATCCAACGGCTCATCGAGAAAACCGCGGTGCTCGCCGAACACCAGCACGGTTTCCGACAGGCCGAGCCGGTGCATGGTGGCGCCGCCTGCTTTCACGGCAGCGGCC
>NZ_QTKI01000243.1:0-7247 GCF_010820945.1 Rhodopseudomonas sp. BR0C11 | reverse complement strand
CGCGCACCCTTGCCGTCCGTGGCCGACGGATGCGTCAGCGCCGGCACATGCTGGACCTGATCGCCGCCAGCTTCATGATCGATGCGGCGATCCTGCTGATCTACGTCCAGGCCGGCACGATCCCATCGATCGTGGTGGTGGCGTTCACCGTTTCCGGCGCGCTGGTCGGCGGCATTTTGTTCGCGCTGTCGGAATCCGGGTTCAACGATCGCTTCTCCGACCACTATCTGACGGTGCCGATCGCCATTACGACGCTGGCGCTGATCATCGGCTTCACGGTGTGGGCGCCGCAGATCGGCGCCTTCTTTCTGTTCGAACTGTTTGTGGTGTTCGGCTTCGCTTCGCTCCGCGCCGATCGCCGGCAGGCGCTGATCCTGTGGTCCGCGCTGCTGTGCGCGCTGGTGCCGCTGTTCCTGCTCACCGATCTGCCGATCGGGATGCCGCACGACAATTCGCTCGAACGGCTCGCCACCCTGCTGGCGCTGGTGCTGACGGTCGGACGCTGCACCTTCATCGGCGTGTTTTCCAAGGCGCTGCGCGACTCGCTGTACAAGCGCGGCGCCCAGCTCCGCGAGGCCTATCAGCGGATCGAGGAACTGGCCGAACTCGACGAACTCACCGGGGCCTATAACCGCCGCTGCATCATGCGGCACCTCGACAACGAGATGGAACGCGCGGCGCGGCACTGCGAGTCGCTGTCGCTGGCGCTGATCGACCTCGACTGGCTCAAGCGCATCAACGACACGTTTGGTCATCCGATCGGCGACGAGGTGCTGCGCACTTTCGCCATCACGATCTTCGCCAACATCCGCAGCTTCGACCGGTTCGGCCGCTACGGCGGTGAAGAATTCCTGCTGCTGCTGCCGAACACCTCCGACGACGAAGCCCGCCTGATCCTCGACCGGCTTCGCATGATCGTCGCCGATCTCGACTGGAGCGCGTTCTCGCCCAGCATGATGGTGACTCTCTCCGCCGGCGTCACCACCATGACGCTCCAAGAATCCACCGAAGCCGTGCTGGCACGCGCCGATCGCGCACTCTACGAGGCCAAGCACGGCGGACGAAACCGAGTTGCCTGCGCCTGAAGAAACAGGCGCCCTGTCTTCGCTCTAGGAAAGAGTAATGACTTCAAGACCAACGAGGCCGGCCCTCCACCTGCTCGATGAATTGCAGGCGATGCTGGCGCACGGCACCGTAGCGCGACGCGTCGAGACGCTGCGCCGCGTGACCGACCTGTTTCTCGACGGCGTGGACTACAACGACGAACAGATCGAGGTGTTCGACGACGTCTTCACCTGCCTGGTCGAGGACATCGAATCCAACGCCAAGGAGCTGCTGGCGCAGCGGCTCGCCAATGTGCAGGCACCGCCGCGGATCATCCGGCAACTCGCTTTCGAAGACCGGATCGAGATCGCCGCGCCGGTGCTGTCGCAGTCGGAGCAGCTCGACGACGCCACCCTGATCGCCAATGTGCGCGCCAAGAGCCAGCAGCACATGATGGCGATCTCGACCCGCCGCACCCTCAGCGGTGCCGTCACCGACGTGCTGGTCGAACTCGGCAATCCGGCGGTGGTGCAGAGCACCGTGAAAAACCCCGGCGCCGAATTCTCCGACAACGGCTATTGCGTGCTCGCCCGGCGCGCCGAACATGACGACGGCCTCGCCGACGCGCTCGGCCAGCGCACCATTCCGCGGGCGCAGTACCTGAAGATGATCGCGATCGCTTCGGCGACCGTGCGCAGCAAGCTCGAAGCCGCCAATCCGCATGCCGCCGCAGATGTCGGCAACGCGGTGCGACAGGCCGGCCGGCTGGCACGCTCGGCGCCGCGCGGCATCAGCCGGCAGACCTCGATCGCGCACGGGCTGGTGCGCTCGCTGTTTGAAGAGGGCCGCATCGACGCCGTCGCGGTGCACAGCTTCGCCCAGCAGCGCAAATTCGACGAGACCAATCAGGCGATCGCCTGTCTGGCCAACATCACGGTCGAAACCGCCGAAGCCATGATGGTGGAATCGCGCGACGAAGGCGTGCTGATCCTCGCCAAGGTGTGCAACCTGACATGGGCGACGGTGCGCGAGATCATCGACATGCGTGACGAGATCAACGGCACCCATTCGCACGATCTCGAGGAATGCCGCGACACCTACGAGCGGCTGCGTACCTCCACCGCCCAGCAGGTGCTGCGCTTCCACCGCATGCAGCAATCCACCGCCGCCGCACCGCCGGCCGCCTGAGCGGCCGACGAAAGCGTTTCGCCTACCACCGCGCCTTGAAGCCGGCATAGACGGCGCGGCCGGTGCCGGGCTCGAACAGCGGCGAGTTGGCGTTCGCCTTGTCGATGATGCTGGCCGAGGCGATGTAGGTTTTGTCGAGCAGGTTGCGGCCTTCGATGTAGATCGAATACGGCCCGCCATTGTCGATGCCCGCTTTGAGGCCAAGCAGCGCATAGGGCTCGGTCTGAAGCGTATTGGCGCTGTCGACGTAGTAGGCCTGCGGCACCCATTCGACGTTCGGGCCCATATAGAAGCCGTTCGGATTCTTGTAGAGTAACTCGGCGCGCAGATAGTGCCGCGGCGCGCCGGGCAGCAGGTTGTTGCCGAACTTGGCGTCGCCGTCGAAGCGGAAGTCGTTCAGCGTGTAGGCCATGTTCAGCCACAGCCGGTCCGGCGCGCCGGCGCGCTCGAACAAATGCTTGAACAGCGTCACGCCGAGGCCGGCTTCGACACCTTGATGGAGGGTGCGGTCGGCGTTGGTGACGTTGCAGTTGCCGAACGCGCTGTAGAGACACAGCAGTTCGTCCTTGATCTCGGCCCGGTACAAGCTGAGATCCCAGGTGACGTCGGGCCGGCGCCCGCGGGTGCCGATCTCGTAGGTCGTGGCGCGCTGCGGGCGGATGCTGGTGAACGGGATCGTCGGAATGCCGGGGCCCGACGCACTTTCGCCGAAGCTCGGCACCTCGGCGCTGCGCGAGACGTTGGCGAAGGCCTGCCAGTTCGGATCGATCTGCCAGAGCAGTCCCCCCTTTGGGCTCCAAAGGTTGAACTCGGTGGAGCCGGACTGATCGCCGTCCGACAGGAAGCGATCGCGGCGGTCGCGGGTGGCGTGCAGGAATTGCGTGCCGCCGACCAGCGCAACGTTCTGCAGGAAGTAGAACGAGTCTTCGATATAGACGCTGGTGTTGGTCGACTTGTCGAGCGACGACGACGCCAGCGCGCCCTTGTTGCCGGCGACGTTGACGTACTGCTTGTTGTCGATCCGGCCGTTCAACAGATTGACGCCGGCGACCAGGCGATTGCGATAGCCGCCGATGATGCGATCGTCGGTGACTTTGGCGAAGCCGCCGTAGTCCTGATAGCGATAGTCCAGCCACTGGAAGATCGGATGCATCAGATGGCGGTCGACGCCGAAGGCGCCGAAATCGACCACGGTGTCCTCGAACCGAATCGTGGTCTTGTTGGCGAGGCGCACGGTGTCGATGTTGCGCTGCTGATCCAGCGCGACGTTGCCGGCCGCCGCGGTCTGCGGCGAATTCAGCGCGATGTCCTTGGTGACGGTGCCGGGGATCTTCTGCCGGACGCTGTTGGCGTTGAGATAGAACCGCGTCTCGATATCCGGCGTGATCTGATAGCCGACATTGCCGCTCAGCCGGTACGCCTGGCCGTCGCTGTGATTGCGGAAGCCGTCCGCGGCCTGCGCCGAAGCCGTGATGTAGCCATCCCAAGCGCCGTTGACGCCGCCAGCATTGGCCTGCAGCCGGCGATAGCCGAACGCGCCGGCATCGACGCTGACGCCGTTCGGGAACGGATCGCGGCCGGTCTTGGTGACGAAATTGATCGCGCCGCCGAGCGAATTGGCACCGAACTGTAGCGCATTGGCGCCCTTGTACACCGAGACGTAGTTGTAGGCGGTCGGATCGATCTCCTGGAAATCGCCGTAGCCGTCCGCGGTGTTGATCGGAATGCCGTCCATGTAGAGCTGCACCCCGCGCAAATGGAAATTGCGCGACAGGCCCGAGCCCCGGATCGACAGCCGGGTGTCGTCGCCCCATTTCGGCTGCGCGAACACGCCCGGCACGTAGTCGAGAATGTCCTTGATGGTGCTCGCCACCGTCGAGTTGCGATAGGCATTGGCCGGCACCAGCGCGACGACGCCCGGCGTCTGCTCGATGTCGCGCAGCGCCTGCGGCACGGTGAGCACGGTCAGCGCCGGCCCGCGCGCGACCTCGCTTGCGGCCGGTGCCGCGGACGGCTGCACCGCGGGGGTGGCGCTACGCACCGCGCGCGTGGACTGCGATGCAGCGCGCGGCTTCGGACGCGCCGGCGCCGGTCGTGCGGCTTGATCGGGCGCCTGCACGGTGACCGGCGGCAGGGTGCTGTCGGAACGGCTTTGCGCCGCGGCGGGCAAGGCGACGAGGCAGGTGGAGACGAGCGCGGTGGCGTGCACAAGCAAATGCCTGCGCGACCGCGGGAATGCGGATGACATGACGGAACTCCGGCAACTGATCGGACGATGAGGGGGACGCGCGCAGGCGCGCGCGATCGTCAGGCCAGAACCGGCGGGCCGCGGGGCTGATGGGCGGGAGACGGCCGCCGCGCGACGAACGGCGTCGCGCGCGGGACTTCGTAGCGGATGCTGAAGGCGATCCGGATCGCGAGCGCCGGCGACAGCGGCGGCGGAGTCGCGCTGACATGCTGGCCGAGGCACAGCGGGCAGCGGATCGGAACGGCCTTGGCCGGCTGGCCGGCGTCACCCGCGGCCCCATCATCCACGGTAGCGATACAGAACTCGTGACCGGTGATGAGTTGAACCGGAGACTGTCCGGCGAGCAGCGTGCTGGCGAGCACGACATTGAGCACGAGCGCGTAGGCAGCGACCCAAGCCGCCACCAATGCCCTCGCCCGCCGTCGTGAAAACCCGCTCATGCAGCGCCCCTTGGTGTTTTGCTACCACAGGCGCAAAGCGAGTCAAATTCATTCGCGATCAGTAACGTCCCGGAGGTGTCTCAGTAACGCAAAATCCGGGGCCCCAGCACGGCGCCGAGACCGGCCACCATCGCGGTCGCCAGCGTGTACCAGGTGGCGACGAACAGCGGGGAATCGTCGACGCAATGCGCGGCATACAGCGTGCCGGCGAGCCCGGCCGACAGCATGCCGGCGAGCGCGCCCGCGAGCGCCGGACGCGACGGCGCGCCGCGGCGCAGCCCCACCAGCGCGGCGCCGAGGATCGGCAGCGACAGCACCGGGATCGAGCCGAGGCACAGCAGCGAGTTGTGACCGAGCAGCCGCGTCATCGCCGAGGTGCGATGCGGCAGCATCGCTTCGGCGCCGATCGCGAGGCCGAGGACCGCCAGCGGCGCCAGCAGCAGCAGGCGCCAGCCTTTCGCCGTCGCCTCCGGGCGCGACAGATGCAGCGCGACGATGATCGCCGACAGCGACAGCGCCAGCGTCACCACGAATTTCAGGTCGAAGAACGGATTGCGCATCGCCTCGTGCAGATCCGGGCGCAGGCCGAGCGTCGTCAGCAGCAGCGCCGCCGACACCGGCAGCGCCACCAGCAGCGCGGCGGCCAGCACCTGCCCGACTGGGCGATCGCGGCTGGCACCGTCGGCGGCGAGCGCTTGGATCAGGCGATCGGTTTCCATGGTCACACCGTTCTCAATTTGGCAGCGAGCGCCGATAGGCCGCGATGTAGCGCCACCCGCACCGCGCCCTCGCTCATCGATAGTTTCGCCGCGGTGTCCTTGATCGAGGCGCTGTCGACCGCGATCGATTGCAGCACGTCACGCTGCCGCGGCGGCAAGCCTTCAAGATGCCGCGTCACTTCGCTGGCGGGCAGCGTCTCCGGTGCCGGTTCGCTTGCCAGCGTATCGGCGAAGTCGTCGATATCGACGAACACCCGGCGACCGCGGCGGCGCAGCGTATCGATCAGCTTGTTGCGAGCGATCGCAAACAGCCACGGGGCGAACGGCGCGCCCGAATCCCAGGTGTGCCGCTTCAGATGCACCGCCAGCAGAATGTCCTGCACAATATCCTCAGCCTGATCGACTGGCTGGCCGGCGCGGGCGAGACCGCGCCGCGCCCCTGCGCGCAGCACTGGCGTGACACTCTGGAGTAGCCGCCGATACGCGACGCTGTCGCCGGCATTGGCTGACCGCATCAGGTCGGTCCATTCGTCGTCACGTCCGCGCACGCACGCTCCCGTCCAACAATTCGGCCCTAACTGCGGTTTGTTACGCCCACCGGGGCGATCACGGAGTCGTGAGGCAAACCGCCAGACGGCGGCGTTTGCCGGCCGTTGCCATAGCACCGAACGACGCCCCGCAGCCACTTCGCGCCACTGCCCAGATGTTGCCGCGGATCGGCAATGTTTCCTCATGGTTTGGCCCCGCTGACGCCACCGCCCCGCGCTTTCTGGTCGCGGGCTGGCAAATGGGGAGAATGTCATGGACATCAAAGCCAGCGGGCGCTCGGCTCTGATCATTGCAGCAGGATTGACGGTGGGCTTGTGGTGCGTTGCACCGGCGACACCGAGTTTCGCGGCGCCGCAGGCCGCCGCCAGCGATAGCGGAAGCCCCGCCAAGCCGGCGCCGAAGAAAAAGGCCGTCAAGCACCACGCCAAGCCGGCCAAGGCCAAGCAGGCCCAAGCCAAGCCTTCCGAACCCAATCCGTCCGAGGCCAAGCAGTCCGAAGCCAAGTCGGTCGTCAAATCTCCGGTCGAGGAAGGCCGCGCCGCCGACGCCCAGACCGGGCCGAAGCCGCTCGCCGATGCCAGCGGTGCCCTGCCCGCCTCGATCGCCAATGCCAATGCCCAGGCGACACCGGCCGAAGCCGCTCAGGCCCAGCCGACCCCGTCCACGGAAGCCAGCCAGGCTGCGGCACCGGCCGCCGCGGCTGGTGCGACCAACCCCGCCGTGATTGCCGCCGACCAGGTCAACGACCTCGACCGCGCGGCAACCGATGCGCCGCAACTCCAGGCCCAAATGCAGCCGCAGCAGCCCGCCGCCGCCGAGACCGCGGCCACCCCGCAGCCGCAAGCCGACACGCAGGCCAAAGCCACCACCCACGACGATGATGCGTGGGACAAGGCGTCACTGATCGGCAAGATCTTCATCGCAGCCGGCGGCCTCCTCACTCTCGCCTCCGCGGCGCGGATGTTCATGGCCTGAGGGCGCCCGCGCCCACCCCTTGAAGCCGCTGGCGGCAGCGGGCAGATTGCCCGCGGCCGCGGTCGGCCTTCCGGGGACATGCAT
>NZ_QTKI01000242.1:0-7265 GCF_010820945.1 Rhodopseudomonas sp. BR0C11 | reverse complement strand
GGTGATCCCGCTGCTCGGCCATGCCACCTGGCATTTGTACCGCAAGGCGGTCGAGCCGAACCCCAATCCGCCGCGATTGCCGCCGCCCAGCCCGCTCAAGCGGTCGGCAGCTGATTTCCCGGCCAACCTGCTGCAATGGAAGCGCAACGGGACCTGAGCCGACTCATCGGCAAGCTCCCCACCTCGGCCGCCGATCGTTCTCAGAGGTCGGCGGCCGTTTTGTGCATTGCGGCAGATCAAATCCCTCGATTCGCCATGAATACTCATTCACGACCTCCGTATTTATGCGTATGGTGCATGGGAACGGACCGAATTGTCCGAACGTCTTAACTCGGACGGTGGAGCTGACCGGCACTAGATTTCCGGTGGAAAGTCTCAAGCGGCTGAGAGTAGGGTCAGATTGCGCTGAAAATGCACTATATTTCAGCTCGGAAGACCCCGAGGCGCGAGGTCAGCAGGTCCTCCGCCCCAAGCTGCGAGCAGATCTCGGAGGCCGAGCCAGCGCAGAAGGGTTAATCATTCCTTCCCGGCGGTATGCATCCACGGATTAGCTGCGGTGCAGCATTTACGCTGCTGGTTTCCCGACTCGTCGCCTATATTCCTTTCGACGCTTCGGTTCTTCCGAAGAACTGAATCGTGGACAAGGAGACCATCCCATGCTGCTTTCGCTCATCCGCGCGATCCGCGCGTTCCGGGACTATCAGCGCAACGTCGCTGAGCTGTCCCAGCTCAGCGATCGCGAACTGGCCGACATCGGACTTGACCGTTCGGACATCCCGCGCGTCGCTTCGGGTCACTACAACGGCTGACCCGACCGCCTGTTTCTGCCTTCTACGGCCAACGCCCGCCTCCTGGCGGGCGTTGTCGTTTGTGGAGAAGAGTCGAGCAGTTTCGCAGCGTTGCAAACGGGATTTGACCCGCGACCGAAACAAGCTAGCTGTAGCCGATGACCAGCAGCATCCCCTCCGCCTCACCCGTCGTTCACGTCATTGGCGCCGGCCTCGCCGGCTCGGAAGCCGCTTGGCAAATCGCCCGCGCAGGGGTGCGTGTGGTGCTGCATGAGATGCGGCCCGTCCGTACCACTGAGGCCCACAAGACCGATGGCCTTGCCGAGCTGGTGTGCTCGAACTCGTTCCGCTCCGACGATGCCGCCAACAACGCGGTCGGGCTGCTGCATGCCGAGATGCGTAAGCTCGGCTCGTTGATCATGCAGGCGGCCGACGCAAACCAGGTGCCGGCCGGCGGCGCGCTGGCGGTCGACCGCGATGGCTTTTCGGCCGCGGTCACCAAGGCGCTGGCGGAGCATCCGCTGATCGAGATCTGCCGCGAAGAGATCGATGGCCTGCCGCCGCAGGAATGGGCCAGCGTTGTGGTCGCGACCGGCCCGCTGACCTCGGCGCCACTCGCCGACGCCATCCGCAGCCTCACCGACGAGAGTGCGCTGGCGTTCTTCGACGCGATCGCCCCGATCGTGCATCGCGACTCGATCGATATGTCAGTGGCGTGGTTTCAGTCCCGCTACGACAAGGTCGGCCCCGGCGGCACCGGCGCCGACTATCTGAATTGCCCGATGACCCGCGAGCAGTACGACGCCTTCGTCGACGCGCTGATCGAGGGTGAGAAGGTCGACTTCAAGGATTGGGAAAAGGACACGCCGTATTTCGACGGCTGCCTGCCGATCGAAGTAATGGCCGAGCGCGGCCGCGAGACGCTGCGCCACGGCCCGATGAAGCCGGTCGGCCTGACCAACCCGCACAACCCGACGGTCAAGCCTTACGCCATCGTGCAGCTCCGCCAGGACAACAAGCTGGGCACGCTGTACAACATGGTCGGCTTCCAAACCAAGTTGAAGCACGGCGCACAACTGCGTGTTTTCCGTACGATCCCGGGACTCGAAAACGCTGAGTTCGCAAGGCTTGGCGGCCTTCACCGCAACACGTTTCTGAACTCGCCGAAATTGCTCGACGAAAGCCTCAGGCTGCGCGCTTCGCCCCGGCTTCGGTTCGCCGGGCAGATGACCGGCTGCGAGGGCTACGTCGAATCCGCCAGCGTCGGCTTGTTCGCCGGCCTGGCCGCAGCAGCCGATGTGCTCGGAGCGCCGCTGGCGCCGCCGCCGCCGACCACGGCGCTCGGCGCCCTGCTCGGCCACATCACCGGCGGCCACATCGAGACCATCGATGCCGGCCCGCGCTCGTTTCAGCCGATGAACATCAACTTCGGCCTATTCCCGCCGCTCGCCAACCCGCCGACGAAGGGCCCGGACGGCAAGCGCCTGCGCGGTCCGGAGAAGTCGGTCGCCAAGAAGCAGGCCCTCAGCGCCCGCGCCCTCGCCGACATCGACGGCTGGATCGCCGCGCACCTGAAGCTGCCGAAGGCGGCGTAGTCGTTCGTCGCTGTCTGAGGCGCACAAGTCTTCTCCGTCATTGCGAGCGAAGCGAAGCAATCCAGAGCTCCATGCACAGTGCTGGATTGCTTCGTCGCTTCGCTCCTCGCAATGACCGGAGCCGGCCCGTTATATGCGGAGCACTTTGCTCCTGCTCGCTCGCCACAGCGTCCATAACGTCGTCAAGCGCGAGCGATCGAACGGCGTGAACGGATCGCGTTCCGGGGACGCCAGCTGGTCGAGATCGCGGCGCGCCAGCGCAAGCGGTAGGAAGGCGGGGCGCACCGAAGCCGGCAGCTCGGTCAGCTCCTGCATCGCCTGATCCAGATGCTTGCGGGCGTCCGCAATGACATCGGCGAGCGCGGCTTTCAGCGCGGGGGCCGATTGGCCGCCGAACACCTGCTCCAAGTCGCAGCCGTGCCGCTGCAGCACATCGTTCGGCAGATAGAGTTGGCGACGCGCGGAATCATAAGGCAGCCGCGCCACGATGCGCGCCACGCCGACCACGACGCCAGCGTGCCGCGCCACGTGATCGATCGCTTCTGCTTGCGCGCCGGTGTGGCCAAGAACGCGGGCGCCGAGCGCGAGAAGCGTCCCATCGGTCTCCACCAGATGCGGCTCGAGTACCGTCCAGTCCGGCATCGGGTCGTTATAGAGATCGAAGATGTGCGCCTCGATCAGCCGCGTCAGCGGTTCGATCCGTAGCCCGTGCTCGGCGATCGCCCGGGTCAGCTCGGCCGCGACCGGATTACCCTCGGCGCCGCCATGTGCCGACCCGGCAAGCAGATCCGTCCACCACTGCAGGCGGACCTCGCCGGGCAGCGGCTGGCTGACCTGACTGCGAACCCACACGATCTCGGCATTGAAGGCAGCGAGCGCCAGCAGCGACCGGCGTTTCTCGGGTGGGACGAACAGCGTCGCCGCATAGCGGTCGAAATCGGCCTCGCGCACCAAATTGGCGCAGAACGCCGCAGCGCCGGTGTCGGCCGTCTCGCTCATGGCACCGCGATCAGCGCAGCGGCGACCCGCCGCCGTTCGCCGATCATGATGTTGTAGGTGCGGATCGCCGGACCGGTCTGCATGGTGTCGAGCACAACGTTGACGCTGCGCAGCGCCTCGCGCAACTGCCGCGGCGCGACCCACAGATCGGCGCCGGTACCGACGATCAGCGTGTCGATCGCGTTGGCGTTGTCGAACACGCGCTGCAGACTGTAGCGGTCGATCTGTTCCGGCTTGGTCACGTCCCAGCCCCACACCGCATCGGGCAGAAACAGCAGCGATCCCTGATGCGACATGTCGGCGAAATAGAACCCGCCTTTGCCATAGGCATCGACCGCGGCCATGCGGGGAAAGTGCGGAAACTCGGAGCGCTGCGCCACGAGCTAGCGTCCTGCGTCGAGCGTTGGCGTCATGCGGCGGCACCCTACAGGTTTGCGCCGCTCGGCAGCGAGCGGCGACAGCGCGTCAATGCGGTGGCACGGCAACGGTTCAAACAAGCCGGCCGGGGCTGCCTGTTACCAGCAGCCCTGCCCGCCTGACTTACCGCTTCTTCGGCTTACCGGCCTTGGCCGGCTTGGCGGCCGGTGCGGTCGGCTCCGGATCGACAAACCGCGCCGGAACCTCTTCGGCCGCGGGCGGCGCGACCGGCTCGGGCTTCGCCGGCTTTTCAGCCGGCTCGTCGAGCCGATGTGTGCCGACGCCGAGATAGATCAGGATCGGTGCCGCGATGAAGATCGAGGTGTAGGTGCCGACCAGCACCACGCCGAACATCATCACCGCCGTGAACGAGTGGATCGCATGGCCGCCGAACAGCAGCAGCGCGAGCAGAGCCAGCGTCACGGTGACGTGGGTGATGATCGAGCGCGACAGCGTCGAGTTGATCGACTCGTTGAGCAGCTGCGGCATCGGCATCTTCTTGTAGCGCCGCAGCATCTCGCGGATACGGTCGTAGATCACGACGGTGTCGTTCAGCGAGTAGCCGAGAATCGTCAGCAGCGCCGCGATCGAGGTCAGGTCGAAGTCGACCTGACTGATCGACATGAAGCCGATCGTCAGCACGATATCGTGCACGTTGGCGATCATCGCGCCGAGCGCGAACTGCCATTCGAACCGGAACCAGAGATAGACCAGGATGCCCAGGATCGCGACCATCAGGCCGAGCATGCCGAACGCGAGCAGCTCGCTCGAGACGCGCGGGCCGACGACTTCGACGCGGCGATAGTCGACCGAGTCGCCGAGCGCGGCGCGCACCTTCTGCACCGCCGCCTGCTGCGCCTGGTCGCCACCGGGCTGCTCGGCGATACGGATCAACACTTCGGCCGGACCGCCGAACTGCTGCAGCTGCACATCGCCGAGGTTGAGCTTGCTCAGCGTGTCGCGCATGCCCGCGATATCGGCCGCACCGGAATGGGCGCGGACTTCGAGCAGCGTGCCGCCGCGGAAGTCGATGCCGAAATTCAGCCCGTGGGTGAAGAACAGCGTGATCGCGGCGATCGACAGCACCGCCGAGATCGGGAAGCTGATGCGGCGGAAGCGGGTGAAGTCGAAGTGAGTGTTGTCGGGAACGATGCGCAGCGACGGCAGCCAGCCGAAGATGCTGACGACCGTCAGCACCGCAATCAGAACGCCCAGCCCGACCAAAATCCAGTGTGTCACGTGTGGCTCTCTCGGATTCGATGCGTCAGATCGGCACGTGGTGCGGCCGCTTCCAGCGCACCCAGGTCGCGACGATCAGTCGGGTCAAAGTGAAGGCGGTGAACACCGTGGTGATGATGCCGATACCAAGCGTCACCGCGAAACCGCGCACCGGACCGGTGCCGATATAAAACAGCACGGCGGCGGCGATGAAGGTGGTGATGTTGGAGTCGAGAATCGTCGCCAGCGCGCGTTTGAAGCCGGCGTCGATCGCCGAGATCGCGTTTCGGCCTGCGCGAATCTCCTCGCGGATGCGCTCGTAGATCAGCACGTTACTGTCGACCGCGATGCCGACCGTGAGCACGATGCCGGCGATGCCAGGCAGCGTCAGGGTGGCGTTGAGCAACGACAGAATGCCGAAGATCATCGCGACGTTGACCGCCACCGCGAGGTTTGCGAACACGCCGAACAGCCGGTAGGTCAATAGCATAAACACGATGACGAGGATCGAACCGACATAGGCGGCGCGTTCGCCCTTCTCGATCGAGTCCTGGCCGAGCCCCGGACCGACCGTGCGTTCTTCGATGATGGTCAGCGGCGCCGGCAGCGCGCCGGCGCGCAGCAGGATCGCCAGGTCGTTGGCGCCCTGCACCGTGAAGCTGCCGGAGATCTGACCGGAGCCGCCGGTGATCGGTTCGCGGATCACCGGAGCAGAAATCACCTCGTTGTCGAGCACGATGGCGAACGGCAGGCCGACGTTCTCGGTGGTGGCGCGGGCAAATTTGCGGGCGCCGTTGGTGTTGAAGCGGAACGAGACGATCGGCTCGCCGGTGCGCTGGTCGAATCCGGGCTGCGCGTCGGTGAGATCGGCGCCCGACACCAGCACCTGCTTCTTGATCACGTAAGGCTGCTTCGGCGACGACGCGCTCATCAGCAGTTCGGAATCCGGCGGGACGTTGCCGCCCATCGCCTGGTCGCCCGACACCGAGCTGTCCACCATACGGAAGTCGAGCTTGGCGGTCTTACCGAGCAGCTCCTTCAGCCGGGTCGGATCCTGTAGACCGGGCACCTGCACCAGGATGCGGTCGGCGCCCTGGCGCTGAATCAACGGCTCGACGGTGCCGAGCTCGTTGACGCGGCGTTCGACGATCTGAATCGACTGATCGACCGACTGACGGACACGGTCGGCGATCGCGGCCTGCGGCACCGTCAGGCGGATCAGGCCGCCGCCGGCGTCGGAGACTTCGAGGCTACGCTGGCCATTGGAGCCGAGCAGACCGCCGAGCGGCTGCGACAGCTCACGCAGCTTGGCCAGCGCGGCCGGAACATCCGTGTCCTTGCTGATCCGGACCTCGACCGAGTCACCCTTGGTCGCGAGCCCCGTATAGGCGATCCGGGCTTCGCGCAGCACCCGGCGGGCGTCGTCACGAACCGAATCGAGCTTGTCCTTCTTCACCGAATTGGCGTCGACCTCGAGCAGGATGTGCGAGCCACCCTGCAGGTCGAGGCCGAGCACCAGATGTCGCTGCGCCCATTTCGGCCAGCTCTTGACGGTGCTCTCGGGGAAGAAATTGGGAACGGCGCAAAGGCACACTGCCAGCGCCGTCAGGATGATCGCCAGCGCCTTCCACCGTGAGATATAAAGCATCGAGTTGTCCCGTCAGAAACCGAAAGAGGCGGCGCGTCCAAGCATCAGCTCGACGCCGTGTCGTCCTTCGCCGGCTCGGTCTTGTCGCCCTCGGTCTTGGCCGGAGCGTCCTTGTCCTTCTTGCCCTTGGCCTTGCCGTTGGCTTCGGGAGCATCCTTGACCGGTTCGCCCTTGCTGCGGACGCCGGTGATCATCTGGCGCATCTGGCGTGCGCGAATCCCATCCGCGAGTTCGAACTCGACGGTATCATCATCGATCACCTTGGTGACCTTGCCGACCAGACCACCCGAGGTGATGATGGTGTCGCCGCGGCGAATGTTCTTCACCATCTCGGCGTGCTCTTTGACCTTCTTCTGCTGCGGGCGCAGGATCAGGAAATACATGATGACAAAGATCAGCGCGAACGGCAGCAGCGACATGATCATGCTGTTGGCGTCGCCGCCGGCGGCAGCAGCCTGGGCGTAAGCGGGCGTAACGAACATTCGGATTCCCCGTGAAAGCAAGCGAGCCGGCCCGGCGCGGAAGCGTCGGCCGGGGGGCGCAAATTCGCGCGGACTATAACCGCCGCGGTCCCAATTGCAACGCTGCCACCCGCCTCAT
>NZ_QTKI01000241.1:0-7360 GCF_010820945.1 Rhodopseudomonas sp. BR0C11 | reverse complement strand
CGCGCGACGTCACGGTGGCCAGTGCGCGCTGGGCGTTCGGATAGTCGACCCAGTGATACAGGCAGCGCCGCTTCAGCGCGTCGTGGATCTCGCGGGTGCGGTTCGACGTCACGATCACGATCGGCGGCGCCGGCGCCTTGATGGTGCCGAACTCCGGAATGGTGACCTGAAAGTCGCTCAGCACTTCGAGCAAATACGCCTCGAACGCCTCGTCGGCGCGGTCGAGTTCGTCGATCAGCAGCACCGGCGCGCCCGCCGTGTCCGGCTCCAGCGCCTGCAGCAGCGGGCGCTTGATCAGGAAGCGCTCGGAGAAGATGTCGCTGGAGAGCTGATCGCGGTCAGTATCGCCGGCAGCTTCGGCCAGCCGGATCGCGATCATCTGCGCCGACGAATTCCACTCATACACCGCGGAAGCGACGTCGAGCCCTTCGTAGCACTGCAGCCGGATCAGTCGGCGGCCGAGCGCGGCCGACAGCACCTTGGCGATCTCGGTCTTGCCGACGCCGGCCTCGCCTTCGAGAAACAGCGGCCGGCCCATCCGCAGCGCCAGAAACACCACCGTCGCCAGCGACCGCTCGGCGAGATAGCCGCGGCTCGTCAGCAGTTCGAGCGTGGCGTCGACGGAGGCGGGAGGCGCGGCTGCGGTCATGGCCGATCCGTGTCCAGGCTCACGCCTTGCCGTTGGCGGCGTCGACCGCGCGCTTGGTCAGCACGCCGATCAGATGCGCCCGATATTCGGCGCTGCCGTGCAGATCGCTGTTCAAGCCGTCGGCCGAAACGTGCAGGCCGTCGATCGCCTTGGAATTGAACCGCGCCTTCAGCGCCTCTTCGAACTGGGTGACGCGGAACACGCCATCCGCCCCGGCGCCGGTAACCGCGACGCGGACGTCCGACGGACGGCGGGCGACGAACACGCCGACCAGCGCGTAGCGCGATGCCTGGTTGCGAAACTTGATGTAGGCGGCCTTCTTCGGCAGCGGAAACTGCACCTTGGTGATGATCTCATCCGGCTCGAGCGCGGTCGAGTACATCCCCTGGAAAAACTCTTCGGCCTTCAGCTTGCGCTTGTTGGTGACCACGGTGGCGCCGAGCGCCAGCACGGCCGCCGGATAGTCCGCGGTCGGATCGTTGTTGGCGAGCGAACCGCCGATCGTGCCCTTGTGGCGCACAGCCGGATCGCCGATCAGCGACGCCAGTTCGGCGAGCGCCGGGATCGCCTCGCCGACGATCGCCGAGTTGGCGACTTCGGCGTGGGTCGCGGTGGCGCCGATCACCAGCGAACGGCCCTTCATCTCGATGCCGCTGAGGCCCTCGATATGCGACAGGTCGACCAGATGCGGCGGCGCCGCGAGGCGCTGCTTCATCACCGGCAGCAGCGTGTGGCCGCCCGCGATCAGCTTGGCGTCCTCGTTCTTCACCAGCAGATTGGCGGCCTGGCGAACGGTCCCGGGGCGGTGATATTTGAATTCGTACATTGCGCTTCCCTGAGCTTCCTGCGTCTCGTTGGGCGTGCCGCGCGGCCTCGTTGAAGCGGGCCGGCGCAGTGCCGGTCAGCTGCGGTCGGAGTTCGCCATCGCCTTGGCGCCGGCCGCGATCGACACCACGATGTTCTGATAGCCGGTGCAGCGGCAGAGATTGCCTTCGAGCTCTTCGCGAATCGTCTCGTCGGAGAGGTCGTGGCCCTTGCGGTGCACCATGTCGACGGCCGTCATGATCATGCCCGGCGTGCAGAAGCCGCATTGCAGGCCGTGGTTCTCGCGGAAGGCTTCCTGCATCGGATGCAGCGGCGCACCGTCGGCGGCGAGCCCTTCGATCGTCGTCACTTCGTGACCGTCGGCCATCACCGCCAGCGTGGTGCAGGACTTCACCGCCTTGCCGTCGAGATGCACGACGCAGGCGCCGCACTGCGACGTATCGCAGCCGACATGCGTGCCGGTGAGCCGCAGGTTCTCGCGCAGAAACTGCACCAGCAGCGTGCGCGGATCGACGTTCGCGGTCACAGGGTTGCCATTGACGATCAGGGAAATCTTGGCCATCGGCCCTCTCTTCAATGCGCACCGCCGCGTTGCACGGCGATCATTCGTCTTTTAGTTGTGTTTCTTGAACCGATCTTACGGGGCAACCCCAGGATCGGCAACCGCGAACGGCTCGGGCCGCGCCGGAGCCACGGCCGTGTAATGACATCCGCGTGATCGGGCGCCGCAGCGCCGTCAGGCCGCGCCGTTGCCGTTCTGCACGGCCTTGGAAAAGTTGGCGAAGAACTCATCGGCGAGCTTCTTGGCCGAGCCGTTGATGAGTCGCTGGCCGAGCTGCGCCAGCTTGCCGCCGATATGCGCTTCGACATCGTAGGACAGCAGCGTGCCGCCATCCTTATCGGACAGGCCGACCGTGGCACCGCCTTTGGCAAAGCCGGCAACGCCGCCTTCGCCTTCGCCGGTGATCTTGTAGCCGTTCGGGGGATCGAGATCGGACAGCGTGACCTTGCCCTTGAAGCGGGCCGATACCGGGCCGACTTTCAACTTCGCCACAGCGCGAAAACCGCTGTCGTCTTCGGTCTTTTCAAGCTCTTCGCACCCCGGAATGCAGACCTTCAGCACTTCCGGATCGTTGAGCTTGCTCCACACCAAATCTTTCGGCGCGTCCAACTGGACTTCGCCGTTCATCGTCATGGCCATGGATATTTCCTCCCGGATCGGCGGCCGCCTCGGACGGCGGCATTGCGACTACTTAAGCACGCCGGGCGGCAAAGAAAAAGTATCGCGACACCACCCCGAGCGATCGGCGGCGCTAGCAGTCGTGAGGCGGTGAGATAGGTAGCGCCCGGCCCTGGTGCCAGCGTCAAGCAAGCACGACAGCCGGATAAAAGCGATCAGGAGCCTTGCGCGGCAGCCGGATAGTTCGGTTCGAACGTCGCCGTGTCGGTGCTTGGTACAGCCGCTGATTGCGCCGTTGGCTCGACCAGCATCAGAATCGCAGTGCCGAGAAACAGCAGCAGCTCGGTGGCGTGCAACCGCATCGCTTCGGGCTCGGCGACCTGCGAGGCCATCACCATGCTGGCGAACGAGATCACGCTGCCCAGCGTCAGCGCGAACGCCAGCGCCTCGTTGCAGCCGCCGGAGAGACGGACCGAGCGCCGCGTCAGCAGCGCCGAGAACACCAGCAGGAAGCCGGCGACCGTCAGCTTGGCGAGCGCCAGCAGCCATGCCATCCGGATGGTCGCCATCGCGCTGAGATGCAGATGATCGCTGACGAAGATCGCCACCGAGATATTGGGCCGGTCGTACAGTGCGTGGATCGGGGTGACGAACAGCCGATACCCCACGATCAGCCAGGTCGGCGTGATGTAGGCCGCCAGCAGAACTCCGTTCACCGAACTGATCCGCCAATCCGTCTTCATCGCCGTGCCCCACCAGCCAGCACGCCGAATCCGACGGCGCGCGGCCAAAGCTAACCCCAGGTTAACCATCAGCAGCAATGGAAAGGCTTTGTTAACCTTAACGGCGGGTAACGACTGTGGATGGCGCTTTGGGGAGCCTGAGCTCGGCTTTTCGGCACGAAACTTGCGTCGGATTGGGCGTGATGGCGGTTGAGACAAAACCTATCCAGACGCGGAAAGCCCCGCCGTGGGGCGGGGCTCCCTGCTGTCGCTTCGGCACGCAGCCGTCCGGAGAAAGCTGCGGCCGGGCGACCGTTACGTCAGCGGCCCTGGCCGGACCCGCCGTGTTGGCCACCCTGCTGCTGGCCGCCCTGCTGCCGGTCTTGACCCTGCCGGTTCGGATCCTGCTGCTGCTGGCCCGGACGGGCACCACCGCCCTGCTGCTGCTGGCCGGGGGACGTCTGGCTCGGAGTCGGCTTCTGCTGATTCTGATTCGACATCGATGGTCTCCTTCAGAGTGTCGCGCCCACACCGACAACAAGCATCATGCGCCCGCGGTTGCGCGGATCGGCGTGATCTTTGCGCGGCTTTTGCGCGGCAACATCGCGCCCGGTGGAACCCTGCGGGCGGCTTCAGCCGTCCACAGGGAAGAAGGTTGTAATCGGGCGCTGTTGCCGCGATCGCGACCCACTGTTAGAAAATTCCAAAGCGAAGCGACGTTCCGGCTGCCGGGGCCCTCGCCGCATCGTGTGTGCAATGCGAGCGCGATCTCCGCCGCGGGGCCGTTCGGATTGCAATTCACGACCCTTCGAGTCCCACTCTTTCGAGTCCTCTGACGACGGCAGCGCATGGACTATTTCGCCCAGCAGCTCATCAACGGTCTCGTACTCGGCTCGATCTACGGCCTGATCGCGATCGGCTACACGATGGTGTACGGCATCGTCGGCATGATCAATTTCGCCCATGGCGACATCTTCATGATCGGCGGCTTCATCGCGCTGATCAGCTTCCTGATCCTGGTGTCGTTCGGCCTCACCTTCGTGCCGCTGATCCTCTTGGTCGTGCTGCTGGTGTCGATGGCGATCACCGCGCTGTACGGCTGGACGGTCGAGCGCATCGCCTACCGGCCGCTGCGGCACTCGTTCCGCCTCGCCCCGATGCTGTCGGCGATCGGCATGTCGTTCGTGCTGATGAACTACGCCCAGGTGTCGCAGGGCGCCCGCGTCAAGCCGGTGCCGCCGATCATCACCGGCGGCTACACGCTGCACGAGAGCGCCGACGGCTTCAACGTCCAGCTCTCCAACGTCCAGATCCTGGTGGTGGTCACCACCGTGGTGCTGCTCGGCATCTTCACCTGGCTGGTGGCGAAGACCCGGCTCGGCCGCGACATGCGCGCCTGCGAGCAGGATCAGACCATGGCGGCGCTGCTCGGCGTCGACGTCGACCGCACCATCTCGATGACCTTCGTGATCGGCGCCGCGCTCGCCTCGGTCGCGGGCATGATGTACCTGCTGTATTACGGGCTGATCGACTTCTTCATGGGCTTCATCGCCGGCATCAAGGCGTTCACCGCGGCCGTGCTCGGCGGCATCGGCTCGCTGCCCGGTGCAATGCTCGGCGGCCTGCTGATCGGCCTGATCGAGACCTTCTGGTCGGCCTATTTCTCGGTCGAGTACAAGGACGTTGCGGCGTTCTCGATCCTGATCATCGTGCTGATCTTCATGCCGACCGGCCTGCTGGGCCGGCCGGAAGTCGAAAAAGTCTGAGCGGGCGCCGACGTGGCAAAACTCGCGCACGCCGCTGCTGCCCCTGTCGCCGCCGCCACGGTCGGCGTCGGTTTCATCTTCAAGAAAGCCCTGATCAGCGCCCTCGTGGCGCTGGTTTTATTTTCGCTGATGATCGGCGTCCGTACCGAGGCCGGCCCTGAGGGCGGCCTGATCTACTGGACGCGGTTCGGCGATCTCGCCGGCATGGTCGGCGGCGTGTTCGTCGGCTCGATCGTGGTCGAACTGCTGCGGATGTGGTGGGGCCCGGTCGACACCTCGAAGATGATGCCGGCCGGCGCGCGCAAGACGCTCGGCCTCGCCGGCCGCGTCGTCGCCCCGGCGCTGCTGATCTTCACCTTCCTGGTGCCGGTGATCTTCTACAATCAGCGCTACATTCTCGATCTCGGCATCCTGGTGCTGACCTATGTGATGCTTGGCTGGGGGCTGAACATCGTGGTCGGCCTCGCCGGCCTGCTCGATCTCGGCTACGTGGCGTTCTACGCGGTCGGCGCCTATTCCTACGCGCTGCTCGCCACCAATTTCGGCCTGTCGTTCTGGATCTGCCTTCCGCTCGCCGGCATCCTCGCCGCGTTCTGGGGCATGATCCTCGGCTTCCCGGTGCTGCGACTGCGCGGCGATTATCTCGCCATCGTCACCCTGGCGTTCGGCGAGATCATCCGTCTCGTCATCATCAACTGGCAGACGCTGACCGGCGGCCCCAACGGCATCAGCGGCATTCCGCGCCCGACGCTGTTCGGCATTCCGTTGGCGCCGGGGCCGAACGGATTGGCGGCGCAGCTCGGCATTCCGTTCTCGCCGACGCATCGCCTCGTCTTCCTGTTCTATCTGATCCTGATCCTGGCGCTGATCACCAACTGGGCGACCATTCGGCTGCGCCGGCTGCCGATCGGCCGTGCCTGGGAAGCGCTGCGCGAAGACGAAGTCGCCTGCCGCGCGCTCGGCATCAACACCACCACGACCAAGCTCACCGCCTTCGCCACCGGCGCGATGTTCGGCGGCTTTGCGGGTGCGTTCTTCGCCACAAGGCAGGGCTTCATCTCGCCGGAGTCCTTCACCTTCCAGGAATCGGCGCTGGTGCTGGCGATCGTCGTGCTCGGCGGCATGGGCTCGCAGCTCGGCGTCGCGCTCGCCGCAGTGACGCTGATCGGCGGCTTCGAACTGTTCCGCGGTCTCGATCAGTTCCGCATGCTGGTGTTCGGCATGGCGATGGTGCTGCTGATGATCTGGCGGCCGCGCGGCCTGATCGGCCATCGCGCCCCGACCGTGTATCTCGACCACAAGCAGGCGATCTCGTCCGACCTCGTCAAGGAAGGCCACGGATGAGCGCGGACCAGAACATCCTGCGCGTCAGCGGCCTGAGCATGCGGTTCGGCGGCATTCTGGCCGTCAACGACCTGTCGTTCGCCGCGCACCGCGGCAAGATCACCGCGCTGATCGGCCCCAACGGCGCCGGCAAGACCACGGTGTTCAACTGCATCACCGGTTTCTACAGACCGAGCGCCGGCGAGATCAGCCTGACGCATGACGGCGGCGAGACCCACCGGCTCGACCGGCTCAACGACTTCCGCATCACCAAGATCGCCAAGGTGGCGCGCACCTTCCAGAACATCCGGCTGTTCCCCGGCATGACGGCGCTGGAGAACCTGATGGTGGCGCAGCACAACGCGCTGATGCGCGCCTCCGGCCTCACCTTCCTCGGCCTGTTCGGCGCGCCGTCGTGGCGCGCGGCCGAGAAGCAGGCGATCGAACGGGCGACCTACTGGCTCGACCAGATCGGGCTGCGCAGCCGCGCCGACGATGCCGCCGGAAACCTGCCCTACGGCGATCAGCGGCGGCTGGAAATCGCGCGCGCGATGTGCACCGAGCCGGTGCTGCTGTGCCTCGACGAGCCGGCTGCGGGCCTCAACGCGCGCGAGAGCGGCGAACTCAGCCAACTGCTTCGCAAGATCCGCTCCGGCGGCACCTCGATCCTGCTGATCGAACACGACATGGGCGTGGTGATGGAAATCTCCGACCACGTCGTCGTGCTCGACCATGGCGTCAAGATCGCCGACGGCACCCCGCGCGAGATCCGCGACGACCCCCGCGTCATCGCCGCCTATCTGGGCGTCGAGGACGAAGAGGTCGAAAAGGTCGAGCAGGAGCTCGGGCTGTGAATTGCCTCTCCCCATATACTCCGTCATGGCCGGGCTTGACC
>NZ_QTKI01000240.1:0-7372 GCF_010820945.1 Rhodopseudomonas sp. BR0C11 | reverse complement strand
TGCCGATCGCCGCCGACCGCCTCGCGCTGGTGATGCGGCGCGGCCATCCGAAAGCCAAACGCACCTGGCGGATCGGCGACTATGCCGACGTCGACCACGTCGGCATCGCGCTGCTCGACGACGGTCGCTCGGAGCTCGACGGAATCCTGGCGGCCGCGGGGGTGAGCCGCCGGGTCGCGCTGGTCACGCCGCATTTCACCGCGGCGCTGGCGACCGTCGCCGCGACCGACATGGTGACGACGATCTCCCGCGCGTTGGCCCGGCGCTTTGCCGGCGCCTTCGATCTGGTCGTCAAACCGCCGCCGTTCACCAAGATCGAGTTGCCGATGACGCTAGTGTGGTCGCATCTGCGTCATGGCGATCCGCTGCTGGTCTGGTTTCGTGGCCTCTTGCGCGAGGTCGCCGGGCCGGCCTATGCGGATCGTCGTCAACGCGCGGCGCGCGGACCGACTTAGCCGTGCGCCGTCACCAAGGCGGCTCCGATGAGAGCCGGGAGGCAAGGCGTATGCAATCTCCCCGTGATCTGCTTGCTGATCTCTGGACCTCCGTCGGCGCTGATGCTGCCGCGTTGGAACGCGTGACGCTCTCCGGCGACGAGCCGCAACTGCCGTCGTCGTTTCGCGTCGACGCCGCGGCGCAGGTGGCGATTGCGGCGAGCGGGCTGGCGGCGGCGGAGATCTGGGCGATGCGGAGCGGGCAGGCGCAGGGCGTCAGCGTCGACATCCGCCATGCCGCGATCGAGTGCCGCTCCGAGCGCTACTTGCGCAAGAACGACGAACCGCCGCCGCCCGCTTGGGATCCGCTCGCCGGCGTGTATCAGGTGAACGGCGGCCGTTACGTCCGGCTGCACACCAACTTTCCGCACCATCGCGACGCGGTCTGCCGGGTGCTCGCCTGCGAGCCGGTTCGCGACGCGGTGCAGGCCGCGCTGCTGCAGTGGCAGGGCGAAGCGTTCGAGACCGCTGCTTATGAGGCCGGCGGCGTGGTGGCGCTGATGCGTTCGCGTGAGGAATGGCAGGCGCTGCCGCAGGCTGCCGCGCTCGATGCGCTGCCGCTGGTGGAGATCAGCAAGATCGGCGAGGCTGCGCCGAAGCCGTGGCCGGAAGGCAGCCGGCCGCTCTCCGGTCTGCGCGTGCTCGATCTGTCGCGGGTGATCGCCGGCCCGGTCGCAGGCCGGACGCTGGCGGCGCATGGCGCCGACGTGATGCTGGTGTCGAGCCCTCGGCTGCCGTCGATCCCCTGGCTGGTGATCGACACCGGCCGCGGCAAGCTGTCGAGCTTCGCCGACCTGACCACGCAGGAGGGCCACGCCGCGCTACGCGACCTGCTCACCGAAGCGGACATCTTCAGCCAGGGCTATCGTCCGCGCTCTCTCGCCGCGCTCGGCTTCTCGCCTGAGGAAGCGGCCGCGATCAATCCCGGCATCGTTTACGTGTCACTTTCCGCTTATGGACGCTCGGGTCCGTGGGCGGAGCGGCGCGGTTTCGACTCCCTGGTGCAATGCGCCACCGGCTTCAACCATGCCGAAGGGCAGGCGGCCGGTGTCGCCGGACCGAAGGAATTGCCGATGCAGATCCTCGACCATGCGACCGGCTACCTGATGGCGTTCGGGGCGATGATCGCCAAGGCCCGCCAGGCGCGCGAGGGCGGAAGTTGGCACGTGCAGGTGTCGCTCGCCCGCACCGGCAAATGGCTGTGGGAGATGGGGCGGCTGCCGCACGGTCTCGCCACATCCGAAATCGGCCAGGAAGCGGCGGCGCCGTATCTCGAACGCGTCCAATCCGGCTTCGGGACGCTGCAGGCGGTCCGGCATTCTGCGGTTCTCAGCGCCACGCCGGCCGCCTGGGCCCGTCCGGCGGTGCCGCTGGGGACCGATCCGGCGGCCTGGCCGGCCCGCGGTTAAGGCCTCCGGTCGCCGGTTCCACCGGTTAATGTGCCGTTCAGGATGGAATTCGTAAGCCTGCCGATTGAGGCGCGCGTCTCGGTCGGCGGCTGACGCGCTGGTGTCATCATTCGCTGCTAAGCGCATTTTTGCCGTTTTCACTTTGCGCTGGCCACGATTCGGGCATTATCAGCCGTCAGGGAGGCAACGCGGCGATCAAGCCGGAGCTCAGGCAGGGCATGCGCGAACATTTTCTTCGAAATTTGCGTCTTCGGCGCACTTGGTGGATCGCGGCTGCGTGCGTTGCGGCCGGCGTTGCCGTGGGCGGTTACGAGTTGGCTCAGTTCAAGCAGCCCGGTCGCGGCCACACCGATATTTCCAGCCAGTCGCGCCGCAGTGCCGACCGCTACACCCCGACCCCGGCCGAATGGGCCAGCCTGACGATCGAGCCGGTGAGCGACCGCAGCTTCCGCGCCGAGCACGTCACCGAAGGCAAGATCGCGATCGACGAAGACCGCGCCACCCCGGTGTTCTCGCCCTATGCGGGCCGGGTGACCAAGCTGCTGGCGCGCCCCGGCGACCACGTCACCAAGGGCCAGCCGCTGTTTTCGATCGAAGCGCCCGACACCGTCCAGGCTCAGAACGATTTCATCACCGCCTCGACCGCGCTCAACAAGGCGAAGTCGCAGCTCGATCTGGCGCAGCTTCAGGACAAGCGCGCCCGCGATCTGTTCGAGGGCAAGGCGGTGCCGCTGAAGGACTATCAGCAGGCCCAGGCGACGCTGGTCACCGCGCAGAACGATTTCCAGTCGGCCACCACGGCGCTCGAAGCCGCACGTAACCAGCTGCGCATTCTCGGCCTCAGCGAGTCCGCGATCTCGGCCTTCCAGGACAAGGGCAATATCAATCCCGAGACCACCATCGTGGCGCCGATCGCCGGCACCGTGGTGCAGCGCAAGGTCGGTCCGGGCCAGTACGTCAACTCCGGCTCCAGCGATCCCGTCTATATGATCGGCGATCTCTCGACGGTGTGGCTGACCGCCTTCGTTCGCGAAAGCGAAGCTGCCGATGTCGCCGAAGGCCAGGACATCAGCTTCAAGGTACTGGCGCTGCCGGGTCGTACGCTGACCGGCCGGATCGACTACGTCGCCGCGGCGATCGATCCGACCACCCGCCGGCTGACGGTGCGCGCCACGATCGACAATCCCGGCGGGCTGCTGAAGCCGGAAATGTTCGCCAACGTCACGATCTACTCGCCGTCCGATCATCCGGCCGTCGGCGTGCCGCGCCAAGCGCTGATCTACGAAGGCGACCAGGTTCGTGTCTGGGTCGCGCATGACGACCGCTCGATCGAGCTGCGCACGGTGAAGCCGGGCCTGTCGGCCGGTGACCTGGTCGAAGTCACCGGCAATCTGCGCCCGGGCGAAAAGGTCATCACCCGCGGCAGCCTGTTCATCGATCGGGCCGCCACCGGGTAACTCCGGTCTGCACATGACCGTCGCCGCGCGGTCCCGCCGCCGGCGCTCCCGCCCTCAGCCTGCGGTCGCTTGTTCTTCTGAACGGCCTGCGGCATTGATCGACATAACCGCCGGACCAGCGCCTCACAGCCTCCGCCTGCCCTGAAAGGTCCGATCCGCATGGGTCGCCTCGTCGAACTCGCGGTCAACCGCCGTTTCCTGATGCTCGCGCTGTTCTTGCTGGTGCTGGCAGGCGGTGTCGCCGCGTTCGAACATCTCAATATCGAAGCCTATCCCGATCCGACGCCGCCGATGGTCGACATCGTCACCCAGAGCCCCGGGCTCTCGGCGGAGGAGATCGAGCGCTACATTACGATTCCGATCGAGACCCAGGTCGCCGGCATCAAGAACCTAAAGACGATCCGGACAATCTCGCTGTACGGCCTGTCCGACGTCAAACTGCAGTTCTCGTTCGACTACACATATCAGGAGGCGCTGCAGCAGGTCCTCAACCGGCTGTCACAGCTGCCGCCGTTGCCGGGCAACGTCCAGCCCGGTATCTCGCCGCTCAGCCCGATCGGCGAAATCTTCCGTTATCGGCTGGTCGGTCCGCCCGGCTACAGCGTGCTCGATTTGAAGACGTTGCAGGACTGGGTGCTGCAGCGCCGCTTCCGGGCCATCCCGGGCGTGATCGACGTTACCGGCTGGGGCGGCAAGACCAAGACCTACGAGGTCCAGGTCGATTTCAACAAGCTGATCGCCTACGGCCTGACGCTGCCGCAGGTGCTGCAGGCGGTCTCCAACTCCAACATCAATGTCGGCGGCAACACCGTCGACATCGGCGCGCAATCCGCGGTGGTGCGCGGCGTCGGCCTGATCCGTTCGCTCGACGATCTCGCCAATACGATGGTGGCGTCGAACAACGGCAATCCGGTGCTGGTCAAGGACGTCGCCAAGGTCAACGTCGCCGAGAAGCCGCGGCTCGGCATCGCCGGCATCAACAACGACGACGACATCGTCCAGGGCATCGTGCTGATGCGGCGCGGCGAGCAGAGCTCGCCGACGATCGCGCGGGTGGAGCAGGCGGTCACCAAGATCAACGCCTCGGGCCTGCTGCCGCCCGGCGTGAGGATCGAGCGGATCTACGACCGCAAGGACCTGATCGACACCACCACCCACACCGTACTGCACAACATGGTGGTCGGCATTCTGCTGATCGTGCTTCTGCAGTGGATCTTCCTCGGCGACCTGCGCAGCGCGCTGATCGTCGGCGCGACGATTCCGTTCGCGCTGTTCTTTGCGGTGATCATCCTGGTGTTACGGGGGGAGTCCGCCAACCTGCTGTCGGTCGGCGCGATCGACTTCGGGTTGATCGTCGACGCCACCGTGATCATGGTCGAGGCCATCTTCAGGCGCCTCTCGCACACAACCGTGCTGTCGCCCGAAGAGCGCAGCCAGATCTCCGCCGACACCATCATGGGGATGAAGAAGCACGCGATCCGCTCCGCCGCCGCGGACGTGTCGCGCTCGATCTTCTTCGCCGCGGCGATCATCATCGCGGCGTTCCTGCCGCTGTTCACGCTGTCCGGCGTCGAAGGAAACATCTTCGGCCCGATGGCCCGGACCTACGCCTACGCGCTCGCCGGCGGCCTGCTGGCGACCTTCACGGTGACGCCGGCGCTGAGCGCCATCATCCTGCCGCACCACGTCCAGGAGACCGAGACCTGGCTGATGCGGATGCTGCACAAGGTCTACACCCCGTGGCTCGGCTGGGCGGTGAAGAACCGGCCGGTGGTGATGGCCGGCGCGGCGGGCCTGGTGCTGACCACCCTGATCGCCACCCGGTTTCTGGGGCTCGAATTCCTGCCGAAGCTGGAAGAGGGCAACCTCTGGATCCGCGCCACGTTGCCGCCGACGATTTCGCTCACCGAGGGCAACGGCTACGTCAACGACATGCGCAAGCTGATCGCCAGCTTCCCCGAGGTCGAGTCGGTGGTGTCGCAGCATGGCCGGCCCGACGACGGAACCGACGCTGCCGGCTTCTTCAACGCCGAGTTCTTCGCGCCGCTGAAGCCCGCCTCGCAATGGCCCGGCAGCCACGACAAGGACGAGCTGACCGCGCGGATGCTGAAGCAGCTGCAGGCGAAATTCCCGGGCGTCGAGTTCAACTTCTCGCAATATCTGCAGGACAACGTCTCCGAAGCCGTGTCCGGCGTGAAGGGCGAGAACTCGATCAAGCTGTACGGCAACGACCTGCAGGCGCTGACCGACACCGCCAACAAGATCAAAGCGGTGCTATCGACGGTGCAGGGCGTGCAGGACCTCGCGGTGTTCACCTCGCTCGGCCAGCCGACGATCCAGATCGACGTCAACCGGGCTCGCGCCGCGCGCTACGGGCTGACGCCCGGCGACATCAACGCCACCATCAAGGTGGCGATCGGCGGCGACACTGCCGGTGATTTGTACGAGCCGGGCAGCGACCGGCATTTCCCGATCATCGTCCGGCTGGCGCCGGAGTATCGCAAGAGCGCCGAGGCGATCCACAATCTGCGGATCGGCGTGCAGGGGCCGAACGGCATCACCCAGATTCCGCTCAGCGAGCTCGCCGACATCCAGCTGGTGTCCGGCGCCGCCTACATCTATCGCGAGGACCAGGAGCGCTACCTGCCGATCAAGTTCTCGGTGCGCGAGCGCGATCTCGGCAGCGCGATCCGCGAGGCCCAGGAAAAGGTCAACGCCCAGGTCCAGTTGCCGCCGGGCTCGCGGATGGAATGGGTTGGCGAATTCGGCAATTTGCAGGACGCGATCAAGCGGCTGTCGATCGTGGTCCCGATCAGTCTGGCGCTGATCGGCGCGCTGCTGTTCTTCAATTTCGGCTCGCTCACCGACACGCTGCTGGCGATGAGCGTGATCCCGATGGCGATCTTCGGCGGCGTGATGGGTCTGCTGGTCAGCGGCATCCCGTTCAGCGTGTCGGCGGCGATCGGTTTCATCGCGCTGTTCGGTATTGCGGTGATGGACGGCATCATCATCCTGTCGCAGTACAATCAGTTGATCGACCAGGGGCTCGACCGCCTGCGCGCCGTGGTCCGCACCGGTGAGCTGCAGCTCCGGCCGGTGCTGATGACCTGCGTGATCGCCGGCGTCGGCCTGCTGCCGGCGGCGATGTCGACCGGAATCGGCTCGCAGGTGCAGAAGCCGTTGGCGATCGTAGTGGTCACCGGCATGATGCTGGCGCCGGGGGTGATTCTCATCACCCTGCCGGTTTTGATCTCGTATTTCTCCCGGCGGCGCGCCAACTAATCGCCCCGCCGGCCATTCGCCCTCCCTCGTAGTAACGCGGGTAGGAGTTGTCCGGGTGTGGCGAGATCGTGTTGAAAATACGCAACAACTGCGCTGTTACCGTGTGACGCCCTGATGACAAAGCCGTCGCGGCGATACACCGCAGCGGCCTCTTGACCTGAGTCAAGGAGGGCACGCGAGGCCATGGCAACATTCAACCATGGCCAAGCTTCTGGTTTACCGATGCCCGCAGAATGGTCTGATGACTCAGACCTGGCTTGCCGACGAGGTGGTCGGCGGGGATCGGCCGAGCTATGAGCCGGTGTTCTGTCTGGCGTGTTCCCAGCAGCATTTCATCAGCCTGGACACCGGCCGCGCGCTCGGCGACACCGCCGCCACCGTGACCGCGACGCATGGCCCGGCATTCCCGCCGCGCGAGGATCGCTTTCCGCCGCGCGCCGTCCTGCAGCCGGAAGCCGCCAGCTTCAGCGCGCCCGACGTCGACGCATTTAGCGGCTTTAGCGGCAATCAGTTCAAGGCGTATTGAGCGCACTTAGAGCATCTCTGCTTTTGACGGAATCAGGACCGCACTTCCTAGCGGTCGCAGCTTGCAGAACCTCATGGTGAGGAGGCGCAAAGCGCCGTCTCGAACCATGCGCCGCAGGCGATGTGGCTCCTCATCCTTCGAGACGCCCGGCGAGGCCGGGCTCCTCAGGATGAGGACTTCGGACGCTTGGCAAAGGCCAGATCC
>NZ_QTKI01000239.1:0-7393 GCF_010820945.1 Rhodopseudomonas sp. BR0C11 | reverse complement strand
ACGTCAAGCGGACGGTCGAGCGCGACGGGCGCAGCCGGACCGTCACCGTGAAGGTCACCGACATCTCGCAGCGCCGGCGCACCTGAGGCGCCCAATCGGAACGAATGCCCGCGCCGCCGATTGTTGCAGCAATTGGAGGTGAACGATGGGAAAGGCTTATTACGACATCATCGGCAGCGACAACCGCTGGGGCATCCGCCACGACGACGATCCGACCGGCGACTATTCCAGCAAGGAAGCCGCGTTCGAGGCCGCCTGCGCCGCGGCGTCCAACGCGATCAAATTCGGCCACGAGGTGCGGATCACCGTGCCGGGCAACGAAGGTTCGGAAACCAATCTCGGCGTGATCACGAACTGAACGGCATCGTTCGAAGTTAGAAGAGGTTGTGTGTCTCAGGCGGTCGGGTGCTTGCCCGGCCGCTTTTGCCGTTGTGAGGAGTGCCAATTTTGCGTCATTGCGAGGAGCGAAGCGATGAAACAATCCGGACGCTCCGAGGAGAAGCCTGGATTGCTTCGCTGCGCTCGCAATGACGGAAAGGTGGTTCTCAAAAGATTGGGGTACGCCTCACGCCACCTTTGGCAGTGGGGCCGCTGTCGCCGCGGCCTGATCGGTCACCTCATGGGTGATCACTTCGAAGTTCAGCAGGTTCGCTGTGCCGAACGAGGTGGAGATCGCAACGTCGGCGGCGTCGCGGCCGCGGGCGATGACGATGCGGCCAATCCGCGGAGTATTGTGCCGGGCGTCGAAGGTGTACCAGCGGCCGTCGAGATAGACTTCGAACCACGCCGAAAAGTCCATCGGTGCCGGGTCCCGCGGCACGCCGATGTCCCCGAGATAGCCGGTGCAATAGCGCGCCGGAATGTTCATGCAGCGACACAGGGCGACCGCAAGATGCGCAAAGTCGCGGCAGACGCCGATCTGCTCGGCGTGACCTTCGGAGGCGGTGCGGTCGTTACGGGCGAACTGATAGCCGAAGGTGATGCGATTGTGGACGTAGTCGACGATCGCCTGCACGAGCTCCCAGCCCGAGGTGATTCCGCCGAACAGTGACCAGGCGAGGTTCGACAGCTTGTCGGTGTCGCAATAGCGGCTGCCGAGCAGATAGACCATTACCTCGTCGGGCAGTTCGGCGACGGGGATTTGACGGGCGCCGGGTGCAGCCTCGTCGGGCAGGCCGGAGTCCTCGATCAGGAAGTCATTGCTGATATCGATGCGGCCCGGGGGCGCGACGATCCGGGTGCAGACGTTGCCGAAGATGTCGGTGAAGTCGTGCGCGGGCACGTCCGGCGAAAACCGGATGACGTGCTCGCCGATGACGTGCTGGGCGCGCGACGGATGCACGCTGAGCAGCAGATTGATCGGCGTTTCCTGGAAGCAGTGGAAAGCGATGTTGTATCCGGCGCGAATGATCACCTGCAAAGCTCCGTTGCTGATCGAGAAAGGGGCGATGCGATCGGCCCTCTGTTGTGTTCTCAATCGCGTAACGAACCTGGTGTTCCCGATCAGGTATGTCGACGGTTGCGCAAATTAGTGGCAGCACGCCGGCGATGAAATGGCCGGCGTGCTGCAGCTTATTCGGTCAGTCCGAACAGCAGAACGGACCGCGCGGTCAATTGATAAACCTCGCCGCAAGCGAACTGCTCGTCCGGAATGCCGCTCGGCAGGTTGGTGTCGATCAGCAGCGACCACTTCGAGCCGTGCGGCACCTCCGGCAGGGTGAATTCGACGACGCCATCGAAGCTGTTCATCACCAGCAGCACGGTAGCGTCCTCGCCGTGCCGGCGGATGCCGGTGGTTGGGGCGCGGCCGTCGAGCAGCATGCCGAAGCATTTGACGTTAGGATCGTCCCAATGCTCCTGCTGCATCTCGCCGCCATTGGCGTTGATCCAGGTGACGTCGCGAACTTCGAGCGCCTCGTCGTATTGGCCGGTGAGGAACCGGCTGCGTCGCAGCGTCGGGTAGGTCCGGCGCAATTCCAGCAGCCGCTGGGTGAAGGCGCGCAAATGCTGCGCGGCCTCATCATGGTCCCAATGCACCCAGGAGATCTCATTGTCCTGGCAGTAGGCGTTGTTGTTGCCGTTCTGGGTGCGGCCAAACTCGTCGCCGGCGAGCAGCATCGGCGTGCCTTGGGCGAGCAGCAAGGTCGCCAGCATGTTGCGCTTCTGGCGTTCGCGAAGGGCGAGGATGGTCTCGTCGTCGGTGGGCCCCTCCGCGCCGCAATTCCATGAGCGGTTGTCGGAGTGGCCATCGCGATTGTCCTCGCCATTGGCCTCGTTGTGCTTGTCGTTGTAGCTCGCCCAGTCATTGAGGGTGAAGCCGTCATGCGCGGTGATGAAGTTCACGCTCGCCCAGGCGCGGCGTCCCTGGCGGTTGAATACGTCGCCGGAGGCCGACAGCCTCGGGGCCAGCGCCGCCGCCGGAGCTTCGCCGCGCCAATAGTCGCGCACAGTGTCGCGGAATTTGTCGTTCCACTCCGCCCAGCCGGGCGGGAAGCCGCCAACCTGATAGCCGCCGGGGCCGCAGTCCCACGGCTCGGCGATCAGCTTCACCGAGGCGAGCAGCGGGTCCTGCATCACGGCTTTCAGAAAGCCGCTCTGCTCGTCGAAGCCGTAATGCTCGCGCGCCAGGATGGTGCCGAGATCGAACCGGAAGCCGTCGATATGCATTTCGCCGGCCCAGTAGCGCAGACTGTCGTTGACCATCTGGATCACGCGCGGATGCGTGAGATTGACGGTGTTGCCGGTGCCGGTGTCGTTGATGTAGTAGCGCTTCTGCTCCGGCAGCAGCCGGTAATAACTGGCGTTGTCGATGCCTTTGAACGACAGCGTCGGGCCGAGCTCGTTGCCCTCGGCAGTGTGGTTGTAAACCACGTCGAGAATCACGGCGAGGCCGACATCATGCAGCCGCGCCACCATCTCTTTGAATTCGCGCAAGCTGTTGGGCACGTCGGCGGCGTAGCGCGGATCGGGCGCGAAGAAGCCGATGGTGTTGTAACCCCAATAATTCACCAGGTCCTTGTCGAGCAGATAGCTGTCATTGACGAAGGTGTGGATCGGCAGCAGCTCGACGGCGGTGATGCCGAGTGAGGAGATGTAATCGACCACCGGTTTGGTGCCGAGGCCCGCATATGTGCCGCGCAGATGTTCGGGCACCTCCGGGTGAAGCTTGGTGAAACCCTTGACGTGGGTTTCGTAGATGATGGCCTGATCCCAGGGCACGAATTTGCGGCCGGGCTCGCCCTTCCAGTCAAAGTCAGGATCGACCACCACGCATTTCGGCACGAACCGGGCGCTGTCGCGCTCGTCGAAGGTGGTGTCGTCACCACTCTCCATCACATAGCCGAACACGGCCGGGTCCCAGGTCAGCGAGCCGGCGTGGGCGCGCGCATAAGGATCAAGCAATAGTTTGTTGGGATTGAAGCGGTGACCGTTCTCCGGCTCGTACGGGCCATACACGCGATAGCCGTAGAAGGTGCCGGGGCCGACATCGGGGATGTAACCGTGAAACACCTCGTCGGTGTATTCGGGCAGCTCGATCCGCCGCTCTGTGTCGCCGTCGAACAGGCAAACTTCCACCTTGGTGGCGTTGGCCGAGAACAGCGCGAAGTTGGTGCCATTGCCGTCCCAGCACGAGCCGAGTGGGAAGGGCAGGCCTTCACGAACGGTGGAGGAGTCGTTGACCACCTGATAGGGCGGCGGACCTTCGGGCTTGGTCGGCGTTTCGGGGGCGGTGGTTTCCGCCGGCGGCTCGAGCGTCTCGGTCGCGTCGGTCATCGCCCGCCCTCCGTGATTAGAGAAGCGGCGCCGGCGCAAAGCACCCGGTTAAGACGGAAAAACGCTGATCGTGTCGTCATTTGATTACGGTCCCCCAAAACGATCTTCACCGACAATGCGGGAAGCCGGAATCCGGTTCCAACATCCGGAAGAACGGCGCCCGCCCGTGTGTATCAGGTCGGGCCCCGCGGGGGCCGGTCCGTCGTTGCTGGCCCGGCAGCGCGAAACTGCCGGGCCCATGTTCTAGCTTCCTTGCGTGTTACTTTGCGGACTTGGACGACTGCGAGGTGGTGTTGGTGCGGTCGCGCTCAAGCTGCTGGGCCATCTCGAGATGGTGCTGCAGCTTCGGCAGCGTGGTGCCGGCCCACTTCTTCAGCGCGTCATTATCGCCACCCTTCGAGTATCGCTCGAACAGCGAGACGGCGTCCTTGTGGGCGGTGACCTGCTGCTCGTCGAAGGTCTCGCTGAATTCGGCGCCGTTCGCGTTCTTCAGCTTGTCGAGCTTGCTTTGATGAGCGGAGTCGAGCGCGGTCGGAAGCTCGGCCTTGACCTTGCCGTCGGCTACCATCGCCTTCAGCTCGCTGGAGGTCTTGGTATGATCGGCGATCATCTGCTTGGCGAACGCTTGTTCGGCGGCGTTGCCCTTGCGCTCGGCGAGCTGGTTCGACTGAATCTCGAACATGTCGCTGATCGCCACCTGCTTGACGAAATCCGCCGTGGACGGCGAGACGCCGAGCACCGAATTGATGCCGGTCTTCTCGGTGACCGATTGTGCCAGCGCCGGGGTGGCGACCAGCAGACAGCCGAGAACGAGTGCGGTCCGGTTCATGCGATTATTTCCTTTCAGCTTGCGGCTTTACGATTGACGCCTTTGCGGAGCGCCACGGTGTTGAGCTTGGTGTTGGCGGCCTTTTCCTCGTTCAGATTGGTGGTGAGGAAACGCACGATGTCGTCGTGGCCGAGCTCCTCGGCCCAGGCGATCAGGGTGCCGTAGCGGGCGATCTCGTAGTGCTCCACCGCCTGCGCGTTGGCGACGATCGCGGCGTCGAGCACGGTCTTGTCGGCAATCTCGCCGGCGGTCTCGTCGGATTCCTTGATCAGGCCGTCGATCGCCGGGCAGTTCACGCCCGATGGCGTCTCGCCGAGCTTCTTGAACACTTGGTCGAGCCGTTCGATCTGCTTCTGGGTCTCTTCCAGATGCGCCTTCAGGCCCTGCGACAGGTCTCGGTTGGTTGCCTGTTCGATCATCTTCGGCAGCGCCTTGGTGATCTGCTGCTCGGCGTAATAGATGTCGCGGAGGCCGTGCAGCAGCAGGTCCTCCATCGTCTGAATGTCCTTGCTGAAAAATCCCATCGTCGCCTCCGCCCAAATGGTCCGCGTCCCGCGGCTCGACCGGAGAACCGGGGACGGCCGATTCTGTTCCGTCGCGTGGCGAGCGCCGGGGGGCGGGCGGCCGCTGGGCCGGGGCAAGACGGGTCAGGCAGCGGTCCGGCGAACTGTCGGGCAATCGGACGCCAGAAGTTGGTGGCGCGCCGGCGAGGGGAGTTGAGAGCCCCGGGCGAACGTGTTACGGGGGCTGCATCGCGGGTGTAGCTCAATGGTAGAGCAGCAGCCTTCCAAGCTGAATACGAGGGTTCGATTCCCTTCACCCGCTCCAGTCCCCGATCAAAATTCGATAGATATTGTCTAGGCTTACGGTTTTTGAGCCGGGTCTCCGTTTGACTCTTGCTGGGCAGCCGGACGTCCAGGGCGCAAATCGGGCGCAGGCCCGCGCCGTCGCGGATCAATCCGGCAGCGCTGGCGTTGCTCAGGCCGTGGACGTGCTGAGGCGCGGCAGGCGAGCGGGTGCGGAGCGGCGTGAAGATCGCGACCTTCAACGTCAACAATGTCAACAAGCGGCTGCCGGTGCTGCTGGCGTGGCTGAAGGCGGCGCGGCCGGACATCGTTTGCTTGCAGGAGTTGAAGGCGGCCGACGCGGAGTTTCCGGAAGCGGCGTTGCGCAAGGCCGGCTATGCGGCGGCGTGGGTCGGGCAGAAAAGCTGGAATGGCGTCGCGATCCTCGCCCGCCGTCGCGAGATCGTGGTGACCCGGCGGCGGCTGCCCCGCGCGCCGCGCGACGAGCAGAGCCGCTACATCGAGGCGGCGGTCGCCGGTATCATCGTCGGTTGCCTGTACGCGCCGAACGGCAATCCGCAGCCGGGACCGAAATTCAACGATAAGCTCGCCTGGCTGAAGCGGCTGAACCGCCATGCGGCAACGCTGCTGAAGAGCGGGGCGCCGGTGGTGCTGGCGGGCGATTTCAACGTGGTGCCGACGCCGGCCGATATCTACCCGACCAAGTCATGGGACAAGGACGCGCTGGTGCAGCCGGCGGCGCGCAAGCTGTTCGCGGCGCTGCTGCGCCAGGGCTGGACCGATGCACTACGGCACTGCCATCCGGACGACGCGCCCTATACGTTCTGGTCGTATTGGCGAAACCGGTTCGAGCGCGACGCGGGCTTGCGGATCGATCACCTGCTGCTCGATCCGTCGCTGGCGGTGCGGCTGAAGCGGGCCGGCGTCGATCGCAAGGTGCGGGCGGCACCGCAGGCGAGCGATCACGCGCCCGCCTGGATCGTGATCGATTGAACGCGACGTCAGCGGTCTGTTGAAGCAAGCTAGTTACTGGATCCTGCCGGGATCGGCGCCGGCGCCTTCACCTGTGTCATCAGGTCGTCGTTCCATTTGCCTTCGACATTGAAATTGGCGCTGGCGCCGAGCTCCACTCCTTCGATCAGATTGTGATTGAGGTAGGCGTAGATGCCCGGCTGCTTGAAGGTGTAGAGGGCAGCAGCGGCGGATCCGCCACGGACGAACCAGGTCTCGAGATTGGTTTCCGGCGGATTTGAAAACTTGCCGGTCTCCCAAACGTAGTCGCCATGTCCGCCGATCAAATGCGGGCGGGGGTCGCGATTCGCCTGGGAATGGATGATCAACACCGACTCGCCGACCTTGGCCGTCATCGCGTTCTTGCCGGTGAGCGCGCCGACGCGACCATTGAATACTTCGTGCGTCGGGATGAGTTTGCGCATCACCTCACGGGTGTCGAAATATGCCTCGGCGGGCGACCCGTAGGTCTTGTAGTTCCCCTTGTCGTCCTTCGGGACATAGAAATCCTGTTCGCCGACATTGTAGATGCGGTCGTAACGAAGCGGCTTTCCTGCGCCGTCCTTCAGGCCGTCGCGGGGCAGCACCATGATCGCGCCATTCATGCCTGACACGACGTGCCATGGGATCATCGTGCCGCCGGGCGCGCAGTGATAGACGAAAACGCCTGGGCGATCGGCCTTGAATCGCAGGACGACCTGCTCGCCAGGATTGATCAGCGTCAGCGCGCCGCCACCCAGCGCGCCCGTTGCGGCGTGCAGGTCGATGTTGTGAGGCATGGTGTTGGTGGCAGGATTGATGAGCGTCAGTTCGACGTAGTCGTCCTGATGCACGACCATCAGCGGGCCCGGGATGGAGCCGTTGAAGGTCATGGCTTGAATTTTCGTGCCCTCGTCGTCGATCACCAGTTCCTTCTCATGCACCACCAGCTTGAACTCGACGACTTTGGGGCCGTCGGTCGTGGCCTGCTGAT
>NZ_QTKI01000024.1:0-23376 GCF_010820945.1 Rhodopseudomonas sp. BR0C11 | reverse complement strand
CGGGGCCCACGTCGAGCCGCTGATCGCGCGCATCGTCGCGCTGATTCCGCTGCGCGAGCTCAAAGAGCGGCTCGCGCGCTGGGTCGATCATCTGTCGCCTGCGATGACGCTGCCGGTGTTTCTGGTCCCGGTGGCGCCGCTGTATCCGCTGAAGCTGTTCGCGTTGGCGCTGCTCGCCCAAGGCCACTGGATCGCCGGGCTCGGCATCTTTGCGGCCGCGCAGGTGTTCGGCCTCGGCGTTGCCGCCTTCATCTTCGACGTCACCAAGCCGAAGCTGCTGCAGCTTCGCTGGTTCGCCGCCACCTATCGCTGGGTGATCGAACTGCGCGCCAAGGCGCATGCCATCGTGGCGCCGATCATGGCCCAGATCCGGGCCAAGCTCGCCGAGCTGCTGAAGGGTGACGGCGACGGCTGGGGATCGAAGGCGCTGCGCCGCATCGGCGCGCTCCGCCGGCGCATTCGCACGGCGCGGTAGGTTCAGGATTCAAATCGTTTCATCGCGCGAACCGAGGCTCGGTCCGCGCGATGTTCGTTTTGGCTCACATCAGATGCACGGCGTGCGGCGCGAACAGGCCGATCGCCATGAAGCCGAGGCCGCCGATCGCCAAGAGGCCCGACAGCCAGGCCAGCACCATCATGCCGGTGATGATCGTCGCCGACGCCAGCACGATGCCGATCTGGAAGGCCGCCGAGGCGACTTCGTAGTGATGATAGCGAGCCATCGCCAGGTCGCGATCATGTTCGGCGTGCTTGGCGCGTTCGGCGAGCTGTTCGGAGCCTTCGCCGGTCTCCGGTTCGGAGCGATAGCGCGCTGCGGTCTTCTGCCAATCGTCGATCTGCTTTTGCAGCGCCGCCTTGGTGGCCTCGTCCGGCACGGTGCCGAGGCTGAGTCGCGCGTGTTCGGATACCGCCTGCACCGTGGTGCGACGGATGCTCTTGGCCTGGAAGAACGCCCACAAGTTCGAGGCTTCGACGTTCTTGGCGAGAGCTTCGGTTTGCGCACCTTTGCCGAGCGTTTCTGAGAACGCCAGGAACAGCGCGATCACTGAAATCAGCAGCGCGATGCCCTTGTTGGAGCCCGATGCATGCTCGGCATGCTCCGCGTGCTCCATGCTTTCGTGCGCCCCCATCGTCCGGAATCTCCTGTCACAGCAATCATTGCGCCCGCATCGAGCAGGCCTTGTAGCACCGCGATCTTGTCAGTTGGATAAATGGCAGGGTCAAGGCCGCCGGCACCGGACTAACAGCTTAGCCGAGGCGCGTCCGCTGCTCAGGCCCGGGGATGGGCGCTGTTATAGACTTCCAGCAGCCGCTCGGTATCGATCCCCGTATAGACCTGCGTGGTCGACAGCGAGGCATGACCGAGTAATTCCTGGATGGCGCGCAGATCTCCGCCGCGACTAAGCAAATGCGTCGCAAACGAATGTCGCAGCGCGTGGGGCGTCGCGCTGTCGGGCAGCCCGAGGCCACCGCGCAGCCGCTCCATCGCCAGCTGAATGATTCGCGGGCTGAGCGGTCCGCCGCGGGCGCCGACGAACATCGGCCCATCGGGCGGCAGGTTGTAGGGGCAGGCCGCTGCATACTCGGCGATCTGCTCGAGCACGTTTTGCAGCACCGGCACCATTCGGGTCTTGTTGCCTTTGCCGTGCACGATCAGGGTGTCGCCCTTGCCGGGCGCTGGCACGTCACGGCGCTTCAGGCCAAGCGCTTCCGAGATACGCAGGCCGGATCCGTACAGCAGCGCCATCACGGCGGCGTCGCGAATCAGCACCCAGGTCTCGCGCTCCTCGCCGGCGCGCTCGTCGGCGTCGGCAAGCCGCTTGGCGGCCGCGATCGGTAGCGGCTTCGGCAGGCTCTTCTTGATCTTCGGCGCCCGCACCGAGGCTAACGCCCCGACCCGGCCCTTGCCTTCGCGTTCGAGAAAACGCCCGAATGAACGCAGCCCCGCCAGCGCACGCATCAGCGAGCGGCCGGCGATCTCATCCGCCCGTCGCGCCGCCATGAAGGCGCGGACGTCGGTCGCCTCCAGCCGCGCGAACCGGCCGAGCGTGACTTCGCCGCCCCAATGCTCGGCCAGGAATTGCAGAAACTGCCGCACGTCGCGCGCGTAGGCTTCCAGCGTCTTGCCGGACAGCCGCCGCTCGGCCCGCAGATGCGACAGCCATTTCGCCATCTCGGCGGTGAGATCGGCGGTCGCACAGGAGAGTTCGAGCGGCGGAGGCGCGGGATGGGTTTTGGGCATGTGTCTTGTTGCCGACCAGAACGGATCCTCTCCGTCATTGCGAGCGAAGCGAAGCAATCCAGCTCAGTGCAGTAGCTTTTTGGATTGCTTCGTCGGCTTCGCCTCCTCGCAATGACGGGGATAGCGTTTCCGAATCATAGCCGATTTCCTTTCCCATTGATGAAACCGGGCTTTGGCGGCACACCGGGCCGATGGATGATTTGCCGACCAGCAGTCCGGCCTCCCACGCGCCTGCCAGCGTTGTCGACGTGCTGGTGCCGGTCGCGATCGACCAGGCCTATTCGTACCGGGTGCCGCGCGGCCTTTCGCTGAAGCCCGGCGACGTCGTGGCGGTGCCGCTGGGCGCCCGCGAAGTGCTCGGCGTCGTCTGGGCGGAGAATCCGAATCCCGACCCGCGGCTGCACAACCGCCTCAAGGACGTGGCCGAAAAGCTCGACGTGCCGCCGCTGCGCGACGAGCTGCGGCGGATGGTCGAGTGGGTTTCGACCTACACGCTGTCGGCGCGCGGCATGGTGCTGCGGATGTGCTTGCGGATGGGCGAGCATCTCGGCCCGGAGCGGCAGCGCCTGGGCGTGCGGCTGGTCGGCTCGCCGCCGCAGCGGATGACGCCGGCGCGCCGGCGCCTGCTGGAGATCCTGTCGGACGGGCTGCTGCACGGTAAATCCGACCTCGCCAAGGAAGCCGGCGTCAGCCCCGGCGTGATCGACGGACTGGTCGACGAGGGTACCCTGCAGGTCGAGCCGATGCCGCGTGAGAACCCGGCACCGGAGCCCGATCCGGATTTCGCGCCGGCTGACTTTTCACCCGAGCAGGCCCGCGCCGCCGAGACGATGCGCGGCTTGGTGACCGCTGGCGGCTTTCAGGCGGCGCTGATCGACGGTGTCACCGGCTCCGGCAAGACCGAAGTCTATTTCGAGGCGGTCGCCGAGGTGATCCGGCAGGGCGGGCAAAGCCTTATCCTGATGCCGGAGATCGCGCTCACCGGGCAGTTTCTCGAGCGCTTCTCCCAGCGCTTCGGCGTGCGGCCGCTGGAGTGGCACTCCGAACTGACCCCGCGCGCCCGCGCGCGCAACTGGGCGGCAATCGCCGCGGGCCAGGCTCGCGTCGTGGTCGGCGCCCGTTCGGCGCTGTTTCTGCCTTACGCCGATCTCGGGCTGATCATCGTCGATGAGGAGCACGACCAGGCCTACAAGCAGGAAGACGGCGTGCATTATCACGCCCGCGACATGGCGGTGGTGCGGGCGTCGATCGCCAAAATTCCGATCGTGCTGGCGTCGGCGACGCCGTCGGTCGAGACCGAGGTCAATGCCCGCAAGGGCCGCTACACGCGGATTCCGCTGCCGTCACGGTTCGGCGGACAGCACATGCCGCAGATCGAAGCGATCGATCTGCGGCGCGAGCCGCCGATGCGGGGCCGCTTCATTTCGCCGCGGCTCGCCGAGCAGATCGGCTTCGCAATCGAGCGGCGCGAACAGGCGCTGCTGTTTCTCAATCGCCGCGGCTATGCGCCGCTGACGCTGTGCCGCGCCTGCGGGCATCGCTTTGCCTGCACGATCTGCGACGCCTGGCTGGTCGATCACCGCTTCCGGCAGCGCCTGGTGTGTCACCATTGCGGGTTCTCGATGCCGCGGCCGCCGGCCTGTCCACATTGCGGCGCCGAGGGCTCGCTGGTTGCGGTCGGGCCCGGCGTCGAGCGGCTGCAGGAAGAGGCGGCGAGCCTGTTTCCCAACGCCCGCACCATGGTGCTGTCGAGCGATCTGATCACCTCGATCGAGACGATGCGGGCCGAGCTAAACGAGATAGCTGAGGGTCGTGTCGACATCATCATCGGCACCCAGCTCGTTGCCAAGGGCCACAACTTCCCGCGGCTCAATCTGGTCGGCGTCGTCGATGCCGACCTCGGCCTGTCCAACGGCGATCCGCGCGCCGCCGAGCGCACCTTCCAGCTGCTCAACCAGGTGATCGGGCGTGCGGGGCGCGAGCAGGGCCGCGGCGTCGGCTTCCTGCAGACGCATCAGCCCGAGCATCCGGTGATGAAGGCGTTGGTCGCCTGTGACCGCGAGGCGTTTTACGCCAGCGAAATCGACATCCGGGAGCGCACGCTGTACCCGCCGTTCGGCCGGCTCGCGAGCCTGATCATCTCGGCCGGTGATCGGCCGACCGCAGAAAGCTTCGGCCGTCAGCTTGCCAGCGCTGCGCCGCTCGATGAGCGGGTGCAGGTTCTGGGCCCCGCCGAAGCGCCGCTCGCGGTGATCAAGGGGCGCTATCGATTCCGGCTGCTGGTGAAATCGGTGCGCGGCTTCGATCTGTCGAACTACTTGCGCTCTTGGCTCGCCAAAGGACCCAAGACCAAAGGTAATCTGAAGCTAGAAGTCGACGTCGATCCGCAAAGCTTTCTGTGATCTTCAGCGTCGTCCGGACGACAAAAGAAAAGCCTGCCGTCATTGTCGACGCCAGGCTTTTGTCACGTGACGTCAGCGCGGCGTGCGGCTTGTTGCCGAACCAATCCGGACGTCAGGTGTTGTATCTGCAGAGGAAGCAGAACCGCTTCGCGGTTACATCACTTCCGCAACGACCCGGCCGACTCCACGGCTGGTCAGGCCGATTGCGCGCGCAGCGCCGGTCGACAGGTCGAGAACACGGCCGCGAATGAACGGCCCGCGATCGTTGATAGTGACGACCACGCTACGGCCGCCATGGGTGACGCGCAGCTTGGTGCCGAACGGCAGCGTGCGGTGCGCGGCGGTCATCGCGTTGGCGTTCATGCGCTGGCCCGACGCGGTCCGGCTCCCGGACTCATTGCCGTAGTACGAAGCCATACCGGAGAAGCTGCGGCCACCGCCGCTCTCCACCGACGCATTGGCCGAGCGCCAGTCGCTGTGGTGGCTATGGTGGTGGTGGCGGTGATGCCGGCTCTTCGCCGAGGCTTCGCCTACCGATCCGCCAAGGAAGACAGAGGCGACGATCATCGCCGCGGCCGCAGCCGGCCCGGTGGTGAGCAGCGCCGGTGTTTTCTTTCGAACCATATCCTATCCTTAAGTCGAGTATTGCCCCATATGCGGCAAGTGGAACCCCCGTCCCTATGTTCGCGGTCGAACGAGTGGCCTTGTAATGAGGCTGAATATAGGCGGTCAATCCTCCATATTTCGCGCTGCAATATTTGGTGATCTTTCGCAGTACAACGTGGTACTCTGATATTAACAACTATTTTACTTATCGAATACTTCAAGTCCTTGCCGGATACTGAATTACGAAGTTTTCATGAACGCCGATGGCGAATCACACAAGTAATCGATTGTTAAGGCTGAGCGCGTGCGTCGGCGACGGTTCTGCAACCCCAAATAGAGAAGTTGCGACCAGTGGGATTAGCCCCATGCGTGGCGCGAAGGGGCTCCCAGCCCGCGCTTCGCGCCTGCGAGGCTCTTCTCCGGCTTAGTGGCCAGGCTTAGCGGGCAGGTCTTTTCGGCTTCGCGACAGATCCAGGCCCAGGTCCGTTCTGGCGCCGAACGGTGCGCTCACGACTGACGTGACGCGTTCTGCCAGGCGCCTCGACGATTGATCTGCAACAAGGCGCCGCGGGCTCGTGCCATCGTGTTGCACCTGCGCGCGCGCTATGTTAGCAAAGCCGCGATTTTAAAGGCCGCCGGACCATCGTGCCGGTCAGAAATCGAAGTCCAGCTTGAATTCCAAGGGCTTAAATCGGGGGCGCCGCTTCGTGGCGACGGTTTTTTCCTTGGCCATTTGACAGCAAGAAGAGCGCGCTCGTGGCATCTGAAGATCCATCGGTTTCCGGAGTCTCCGGTCGTTACGCGACCGCTTTGTTTGAACTGGCCCGCGACGAAAAATCCATCGATGCGGTGTTGGCCGATCTGGACAAGTTCAGTGCCATGCTGGCGGGCAGCCCGGATCTCGTCCGTCTCGTCCGTAGCCCGGTGTTCGCCTCCGAGGTGCAGGGCAAGGCGCTGGCCGCGGTGCTCGACAAGGCGGGCATCACCGGCATCAGCGCCAATTTTCTGAAAGTGCTCGCTGCCAACCGTCGGCTGTTCGTCGTCGCCGATGTGATCCGTGCCTATCGCGCGCTGGTCGCCAAGTTCAAGGGCGAGGCGACCGCCGATGTGACCGTGGCCGAGAAGCTCAGCGACAAGAATCTCGAAGCGCTGAAGGCGGCGCTGAAGTCGGTGACCGGCAAGGACGTCGCCCTCAATATCAACGTCGATCCGGCGATCATCGGCGGGCTTGTCGTCAAGCTCGGTAGCCGCATGGTCGACAGTTCGCTCCGCACCAAACTCAATTCGATCAAGCACGCGATGAAAGAGGCAGGCTGATGGACATCCGCGCCGCGGAAATTTCCGCGATCCTCAAGGACCAGATCAAGAATTTCGGCCAGGAAGCCGAAGTCTCCGAGGTCGGACAGGTGTTGTCCGTCGGCGACGGCATCGCCCGCGTTTATGGCCTGGACAACGTGCTCGCCGGTGAAATGGTCGAGTTCGAGAACGGCACGCGCGGCATGGCGCTCAATCTCGAAACCGACAACGTCGGCGTCGTGATCTTCGGTGCCGACCGCGAGATTAAGGAAGGCCAGACCGTCAAGCGCACCCGTTCGATCGTGGACGCGCCGGTCGGCAAGGGTCTGCTCGGCCGCGTCGTTGACGCTCTCGGCAATCCGATCGACGGCAAGGGTCCGATCCAGGCGGTCGAGCGCAAGCGCGTCGACGTCAAGGCGCCCGGCATCATTCCGCGCAAGTCGGTGCACGAGCCGATGGCGACTGGCCTGAAGTCGATCGACGCGCTGATTCCGATCGGCCGTGGCCAGCGCGAGCTGATCATCGGCGACCGTCAGACCGGCAAGACCGCGATCGCGCTCGACGCCATTCTGAACCAGAAGTCGCTGAACGTCGAAGGCGCGCCGGAGAGCCAGAAGCTGTACTGCGTTTACGTCGCGGTCGGTCAGAAGCGCTCCACCGTCGCCCAGTTCGTGAAGGTTCTGGAAGAGCAGGGCGCGCTGGAATACTCGGTCGTCGTCGCCGCCACCGCGTCGGACCCGGCTCCGATGCAGTACATCGCGCCGTTCACCGGCTGCACCATCGGCGAGTACTTCCGCGATAACGGCATGCACGCCGTGATCATCTACGACGACTTGTCCAAGCAGGCCGTCGCTTACCGCCAGATGTCGCTGCTGCTGCGCCGTCCGCCGGGCCGCGAAGCGTATCCGGGCGACGTGTTCTATCTGCACTCCCGTCTGCTGGAACGCGCCGCGAAGCTGAACGACGAGAAGGGCGCCGGTTCGCTCACCGCTCTGCCGGTGATCGAAACCCAGGCCAACGACGTGTCGGCCTACATTCCGACCAACGTGATCTCGATCACCGACGGCCAGATCTTCCTGGAAACCGACCTGTTCTTCCAGGGCATCCGCCCGGCCGTGAACGTCGGTCTGTCGGTGTCGCGCGTCGGTTCGTCGGCTCAGACTAAGGCGATGAAGAAGGTCGCCGGCAAGATCAAGGGCGAGCTTGCGCAGTACCGCGAAATGGCGGCGTTCGCACAGTTTGGCTCCGACCTTGACGCCGCGACCCAGCGCCTGCTGAACCGCGGTTCGCGTCTGACCGAACTCCTGAAGCAGCCGCAGTTCTCGCCGCTGAAGATGGAAGAGCAGGTCTGCGTGATTTGGGCCGGCACCAACGGCTATCTCGATGCGCTCCCGCTCAACAAGGTGCGCGCGTTCGAAGACGGTCTGCTGGCGCTGCTGCGCGGCAAGGAGTCGAGCATCCTGGAAGCGATCCGCACCAGCCGCGATCTCAGCGACGACTCCGCTGCGAAGCTCAAGGCGGTGGTCGAGAGCTACGCCAAGACGTTCGCTTGATGCTGTCATGGCCGGGGTCTTCCCCGGCCATCCACGTCCTCGACGTGGCTATTCGACATCGTGGATGCCCGGGGCGAGCCCGGGCATGACGAATGTGAGGTTCGCGGTCGGATCACAGGTCAGATCGCCGGGGTGGACTGAGAATGGCTTCACTTAAAGACATGCGCGTCCGCATCGCCTCGACGAAGGCGACGCAGAAGATCACCAAGGCGATGCAGATGGTGGCCGCCTCGAAGCTGCGCCGCGCCCAGATGGCGGCGGAAGCAGCGCGGCCCTACGCCGAGAAGATGGAAGCGGTGATCTCGAATATCGCCGGTGCCGCAGCGGGCTCGCCCGGCGCGCCGGTGCTTCTGGCCGGCAACGGCAAGGATCAGGTTCACCTGCTGCTGGTGTGCACGGGCGAACGCGGCCTGTCCGGTGCGTTCAACTCCTCGATCGTCCGCCTCGCTCGCGAGCGCGCGCTCGAGCTGATGAGCCAGGGCAAGACGGTCAAGTTCTTCTGCGTCGGCCGCAAAGGTTACGAGCAGCTGCGCCGCAACTTCGAGAAGCAGATCATCGACAATGTCGAGCTGCGCTCGGTGCGTCAGATCGGCTTCGTCAACGCCGAGGACATCGCCAAGAAGGTGATCGCCCGCTTCAATGCCGGCGAGTTCGACGTCTGCACGCTGTTCTACTCGCGGTTCAAGTCGGTGATCTCGCAGATCCCGACAGCCCAGCGGTTGATCCCGCTGGAAGTGGCGGCGCCCGCCGCAGGCGCGGTGGCGACCTCTTACGAATACGAGCCGGAAGAGGACGAGATCCTCTCGGGCCTCCTGCCGCGCAACCTCGCGGTGCAAATCTTCCGCGCTCTGCTCGAGAACAACGCGTCGTTCTACGGCGCGCAGATGAGCGCGATGGACAACGCCACCCGCAACGCCGGTGAAATGATCCGCAAGCAGACGCTGGTCTACAACCGCACCCGGCAGGCGATGATCACCAAGGAACTGATCGAGATCATCTCGGGCGCCGAGGCGATCTGACGCGACTTCACAAGGTTTTACGTCCGGTCGATCGACCGTGGACGGGTTTTCGGACTTCAGGGAGACAGTTGAAATGGCTACACCCGCCAATCAGACCGGACGCATCACGCAGGTGATCGGCGCCGTCGTCGACGTTCAGTTCGAAGGGCATCTACCGGCCATTCTGAACGCCATCGAAACCAAGAACGGCGACAACCGCCTGGTGCTCGAAGTTGCGCAGCACCTCGGTGAATCGACCGTCCGCACCATCGCGATGGACACCACCGAAGGTCTGGTTCGCGGCCAGGAAGTCACCGACACCGGCGCGCCGATCTCGGTGCCGGTCGGCGACGGCACGCTCGGCCGCATCATGAACGTGATCGGTGAGCCGGTCGACGAGCAGGGCCCGATCAAGTCGGAAGGTCTTCGCGCCATCCACCAGGAAGCCCCGGCCTACACCGACCAGTCGACTGAAGCTGAAATCCTCGTCACCGGCATCAAGGTCGTCGACCTGCTCGCGCCCTACGCCAAGGGCGGCAAGATCGGCCTGTTCGGCGGCGCCGGCGTCGGCAAGACCGTGCTGATCCAGGAACTGATCAACAACGTCGCCCGCGCCCACGGCGGTTACTCGGTGTTCGCCGGCGTCGGCGAGCGCACCCGCGAAGGCAACGACCTCTATCACGAGTTCATCGAATCCGGCGTCAACAAGAAGGGCGGCGGCGAAGGCTCCAAGTGCGCTCTGGTTTACGGCCAGATGAACGAACCGCCGGGCGCCCGCGCCCGCGTCGGTCTGACCGGTCTGACCGTCGCCGAGCACTTCCGCGACCAGGGCCAGGACGTGCTGTTCTTCGTCGACAACATCTTCCGCTTCACCCAGGCCGGCTCGGAAGTGTCGGCGCTGCTCGGCCGTATCCCGTCGGCGGTGGGTTATCAGCCGACGCTCGCGACCGACATGGGCGCGCTGCAGGAGCGCATCACCACCACCACCAAGGGTTCGATCACTTCGGTGCAGGCGATCTACGTTCCGGCCGACGACTTGACCGACCCGGCGCCGGCGACCTCGTTCGCCCACTTGGACGCCACCACCGTGCTCAACCGTGCGATCTCGGAAAAGGGCATCTACCCGGCGGTGGACCCGCTCGACTCGACCTCGCGCATGCTGTCCGCCTCGATCGTCGGCGAAGAGCACTACACCACCGCGCGTATGGTTCAGCAGATCCTGCAGAAGTATAAGTCGCTGCAGGACATCATCGCCATCCTGGGCATGGACGAACTGTCCGAAGAGGACAAGCTGACCGTGGCCCGCGCCCGTAAGATCGAGCGCTTCCTGTCGCAGCCGTTCTTCGTCGCCGAAGTGTTCACCGGCTCGCCGGGCAAGTTCGTCGACCTCGTCGACACTATCAAGGGCTTCCGCGCGATCTGCGAAGGCAAGTACGACCACCTGCCGGAAGCGGCGTTCTACATGGTCGGCACCATCGAAGAGGCGGTCGAGAAGGGCAAGAAGCTCGCCGCCGAGGCGGCCTGAGCCGAGAGAGCACGTCATGGCCGGGCTTGACCCGGCCATCCATCGTCTCAAATCAGTTTCAATGATGGACCCGCGGGTCGAGCCCGCGGGTGACCGCAGAGAGAGCAGCGAGCATGTCCACCTTCCACTTCGATCTGGTTTCGCCCGAACAAGTCGCCTTCTCCGGCCAAGTTGATCAGGTCGATATTCCGGGCGCCGAGGGTGACTTCGGTGTGCTCGCCGGTCATGCGCCGGTGGTGGCGGTGATCCGTCCCGGTATCCTCACCGTGACGGCGGGCGCCAACAAGCAGAAGATCGTAGTGCTCGGCGGCATCGCCGAAGTGTCCGAGAAGGGCCTCACCGTTCTGGCCGACGTCGCGACCGCGGCACCGGACTTGGACCTGCAGGACTTCGCCGCGACCATCCAGACGATGGAGCAGCAGATCCCCGGCAAGGTCGGCGACGAGCTCGACCGCGCGATCGAGCGCCTGGATCACTTCAAGAGCATCCAGCACGAGCTCAACACCACCGCGATGCACTAACGTCGCCGTCAGGTGTTCTGACATTTCGAATGGCCGGGCATTGTCCCGGCCATTTGCTTTTGAGGCGGCGCTCTACACAGTGGTCATTGCCGGGCTTGACCCGGCAATCCATCTGTTTTCCCAAGAATGATGGATGCGCGGGTCAAGCCCGCGCATGAAGTACGGTAGTGAAGAAGGCGCCGCAGCTAAGCTTGAGCGGCGGCAAACCGCGCAAAGCTCCGCGCTACTTCCCGATAGACTTCGCGGCGGAACGGCACGACGAGATCGGCGACGCGGTCGAGGCGCTCCCAGCGCCAGGCATCGAATTCCGGCGGCATGTCGTTGCGGACGGCGAGCGGATCGATCTCCGCCTCGCTGCCGGTGAAGCGCAGCGCGAACCATTTCTGGCGCTGACCGCGAAACACGGCGAGGCGATGGGCAGGGCCGTCGTATGGCGGGAAGTCGTAGCTGACCCAGTCGGTCTCGCCGAGGATCTCGGCGTTGGTCACGCCGGTCTCTTCCCAGAGTTCGCGCATCACTGCGATCCGCGGCTCTTCGCCTTCGTCAATGCCGCCTTGCGGCATCTGCCATTCGAGACCCGGCAGAATGATCTCCGGGCCGTCGTCGCGAAACCGTCGCCCGATCAGAACCCGGCCGTCGCCGCCAAACAGCGCGATGCCGACGTTGCGGCGATACGGGAGTGATTCGACAGGCGGGCGCGCGGTCACGACGCCATCAGGGTCCGGAAGTAGCCGATGGTCTCCTTCAGACCGTCGGCGAGCGGCACCTTCGGCTCCCATCCCAGCTCGCGGCGGGCCAGCGAAATGTCGGGCTGGCGCTGGCGCGGATCGTCCGACGGCAGCGGCATCATCACCAGCTTCGACTTCGAGTCGGTCATTTCGATCACCATCTCGGCGAGCTGCCGAATGGTGAACTCGACCGGATTGCCGAGATTGACCGGTCCGATGAACTCATCGCCGCTCGCCATCAGTTTGGCGAAGCCGTCGAGCAGGTCGGTGACGTAGCAGAACGACCGCGTCTGGCTGCCGTCGCCGTAGATGGTGATGTCGTTGCCGGACAGCGCCTGGACGATAAAGTTCGACACCACGCGACCGTCGTTGGGATGCATCCGCGGCCCGTAGGTATTGAAGATTCGCGCGACCTTGATCTTCACCTTGTGCTGACGGTGATAGTCGAAGAACAGCGTCTCGGCTGCGCGCTTGCCCTCGTCGTAACAGGCGCGGATGCCGAGCGGATTGACGTGGCCCCAATAGCTCTCGGGCTGCGGGTGCACGTTGGGGTCGCCGTAAACCTCGCTGGTCGAGGCCTGGAAAATCTTGGCGCGGGTACGCTTGGCGAGGCCCAGCATGTTGATGGCGCCGTGCACCGACGTCTTCAACGTCTGCACCGGATCGTGCTGGTAGTGCACGGGCGAAGCCGGGCACGCGAGATTGTAGATGTCGTCGACCTCGACATAGAGCGGGAAGGTGACGTCGTGGCGCATCACCTCGAATCGAGGCGTACCGACCAGATGTTCGATGTTGCGCCGCCAGCCGGTGAAATAATTGTCGACGCACAGAACTTCATGGCCTTCGGCCAACAGCTTGTCGCACAGGTGCGAGCCGATGAAGCCGGCGCCGCCGCTCACGAGAATTCGTCGGGACAATCGCATCGCTGGGTCCTGGACAGGGGCGGGTTCGGACGCGCCTCAGTCGCGGGAACGGGTGCCCATTTGGCTCGAAACGCCCGGCCGGACGCGGTCGCGTCGGCCGTTTTCCGCCGCATTGAATGGCAAGAAACCCCATGCTAGGCAAGCGCCGAAACCGTGGCTCGCTGCTGCGAGCGGCTGCCACCGGCTGCGACGACCGCCGTCCCGGCGCTGTCGCCGACCCACGCGGGCGGCGCGGCGCCTGCTGCGACTTGCGCCAGGCGAATTCAATTCATGACCACGCCCGTCGATACCTCCAAGCTCCGCATTCTCGAAATCGGCGGCGGCTATTTCAAACTTCAGTATCCAGAGCGCACCACCTGCCTGTGGACCTGGACCAAGCTGACCGACGACTTCGGCAAGCTCGACGGCTTCTCGACGCCGGACCGCGTGCTGCGCGAACTGCGCGCCGCCGGCCGAGGCGAATACGACGTCGTGGTGGTGAACAGCCTGCGCTATTCGCCCTGGCATCCGCGCTATTGGGCGCGCGGCATCTTCTACACGCCGACCAATCCATGGGCCGCGCTGACCCGACAATTCGGCCCCAGCGTGTTCCGCTGGGTGAAGTCGCCTGTGCCGGTGGTCGCGGTCGAGATGGATGATCACTTCGCGATCTCGAAGAGCAGCGTCTTCCTGCTCGATAAGGCGAAGGCGTATTTCAAACGCGAGCTGCCGTGCGACAAATGGCAGGCCCTGGCCGGCACCGTGCATCCGCATCTGCCGACGCTGCGCTATCGGCGCAGCGAGAAGTGGCAACGCCGGATCGACAAGCTGCAGCCGATCTCGCTGCCGCAATTCCGGTTCGACGCACGTTGGCGGGACGCGCCGTTTCCGGAGAAGACACACGACATTTTCTTCATCGGCTCGGTCGACGGCAATTCCACAGTGCGGCGCGACGGTCTGCCGGAGCTGGAGCGGCTGCGGGCGGCGGGCGTGCGGATCGATCAGCCGACCGAGCGACTGCCCTACGACGCCTTCATGGAGCGGATGTCGCATTCCTGGCTGGCGTGGTCGCCGGAGGGCATGGGGTGGGACTGCTACCGGCACTATGAAGCGCCGATCGTGCAGTCGGTGCCGCTGATGAACAACCCGACCATCCTGCGCTATGCACCACTGCTGTCTGGTCAGCACGGCGTGTACTACGACATCGAACCCGGCGGGCTGGAGCGCGCCGTCACGTCAGCGCTGGCGGACAAGGACAAGCTGCGTCGCATGGCGCTGGCTGCGCGCGATCACGTCTTCGCCCACCACACCGTGAAGGCGCACTGCGATCATATCCTGCAGACCGCGATGGCGGCCGGATGATGGTCTCGCGGCCCGTTGCCTCCGCGCGACGAGGCGGCAAGATTGGTCACGGAGTTCCCGCGTCGTTGCGAGGAGCGTAGCTACGGAGCAATGCAGGGCTCAGTTCACCGAGCCCGTGGATTGCTTCGCTGAGCTTGCAACGACGAAAGGATTGGTCGCCTCACACCGCCGCGGCGAGCTGCGAGAATTCCTTGACGACGCGCTCGTAGACCGGGCGCTTGAATGGCACGATCAGCTCCGGAAGATTGTGCATCGGCTCCCAGCGCCAGCTGGTGAACTCCGCCTTATGGCCGCCGCCGGGGTGGACGACGTTGATCTCGGAGTCCGCGCCGGTGAAGCGGGCCGCGAACCATTTCTGGCGCTGGCCGCGATAGCGACCCTTCCAAGCGCGGCCTGCCACGGTGCGCGGGATATCGTAGATCAGCCAGTCCGGCACCTCGGCGAGCTTCTCGACCGAGTGGACGCTGGTTTCTTCATAAAGCTCGCGCTTGGCGGCTTCCCAGGTGTCTTCGCCGGGATCGACGCCGCCTTGCGGCATCTGCCAGACGTGGGTGTCGTCGACGTGTTCGATGCCGCCGGTGCGGCGCCCGATGAAGACGAGACCCTCCCGGTTGATCAGCATCACGCCGACGCAGGTTCGATAGGGCAGGTCTTCGTAGCGGGCCATTCCGTCAGTGCCTTCCGCATCCCCGAGGTTGGGGTGACTCAACTTGATTTTGATTTCAGCATCGCCGTTGTCAATGGCGCCAGGAGGATCCCGCGACTCTCCAAGCTCTTGCTCCAGTTGACAATTCGTTCAATCGTCACCGGAAGCGCAGAAGCCATGCCGACAGCGCTGCCCCGCTCTTTGGCGATGCTCTCCAGCCGCGCCAGCGCCTTGTCGATATCGGCGCCGGCCGGCACCTGATCGATCGTGAGATCGGCCCGTGCGAACGGGATCGCGAGCGATTTCGCCAGCGTTCCGGCGACGCTGCGCGGCGCGGTGCCGTCATCGAGATAGCCGAGCCCGCGCTTGGCGGCGTCGCGGATCACCGCCTGCATCGCCGGTTCGGTGGCGACGAACCGTGCGCCCATGAAGTTCGACAGGCCGACATAGCCCTGGATCCGGCTGAGATGCCAATTCAGGCGGTCGAGATTTTGCTCCGGTGCGCTGGAGGTCAGCAGCGTCTGCGGTCCAGGGTCGTTGTCCGGATAATCGAACGGCTCCATCGGAATCTGCAGAATGACCTCGTGGCGCTTGGTCCGCGCTTCGTTCGCCAGCTTGCCCGGGTCCGATCCGTAGGGCGTGAACGCCAGCGCCACCGCAGCCGGCAGCTTCATCACCGCATCGTTGGTGCGGGCCGCGCCGATGCCAAGCCCTCCGACTACGATCGTCACGGTCGGCATCCGCTCAGCCTTGGCGCGATCGGCATCGGTTGTCATCGCATAGGCCGAGAACGGTTTCAGCCCGCCGGCCATCACCGGGATCATGCCATAACGCGACTGCTCCAGCAGCTTCGGATTGATGCCGTCTGAGGTCGCTGGTCCTGCCGGAGGCTCGCCCTTGTCGGCGCTGTCGGTCCCGACCACGACGTCCTGACGCGTGCCCTTGGAGCCGTCGATGATGGTGATGGTCTTCTGACCGGCGGCCGCGTCTTTCGACTCAGCGGCATCCTTCTTCTCGGCGGCAGCCGCCGGAGCATTCTCCGGCTTGCCGCTTTGGTCCTTGCCGGCCTCGGCGGCGGCTTGCTTGGCTTCTTCGGGGCTTGGTTTGATCTCGACCCGCACCACCGGTTCGCCGCCAAACGGATCATTGCCGAATAGCGCGAAGCCGAGGAACACCAGCACGAACAGGCCGAGCAGCGCCGCCACCCCTTGGGTGGCGTTGAACGGCAGCCGGTAATGGCGCAGCCGCTTCCACCGGTTCCGCTTCTGACCCAGCGGGGTGCTTAGTTCGTCCGCCGCCACTGCCAACGATCTCCCGAATCAGTGCAGGCGACGATAGCACGACACAGCCGGAGACCGCGGCGGGACGCCGTGTCAGGACGGGCCGCCCAGCAAAAAGGGCGGCCTGCAGGCCGCCCTTTCGGCAGATACATCAATCTCGAGACGAGCGATCAGTTCGCTGCCTTGTTGCCGGCCGGCTTGTCGATCGCAGCCTTGTCGCCGGTGGTCTGCTTGTCGGCCGGAGCCGAAGCGTTGACCTTGATGCCGTGCAGCAGATCGGCGGCGGCCTTCAGCGCCTTGTCGTCCTTGGCTTCCGGCGGCACGTAGGACTGCGAGCCGGTCTTCTCGTCGCCGTCGGCGCCCTTCAGATGGCCGCGCAGCGAGGCTTCGCCCTTGGTGTCGGTCCGCGCCTTGAGGTCGGCCGGCACGTCCTGCATCACTTCGATATCCGGAGTGATACCCTTGGCCTGAATCGACTTGCCCGACGGCGTGTAGTAGCGCGCCGTGGTCAGCCGCAGGGCGCCGTTGCCGGAGCCAAGCGGAATGATGGTCTGCACCGAGCCCTTACCGAACGAACGGGTGCCGACCACGGTGGCGCGCTTGTGATCCTGCAGCGCACCGGCGACGATTTCCGACGCGGAGGCCGAGCCGCCGTTGACCAGAACGATCACCGGCTTGCCCTTGGTGAGGTCGCCCGCATGGGCGGAGCGGCGCTGGGTCTCTTCGGCATTGCGGCCGCGGGTCGAGACGATTTCGCCGCGATCCAGGAACGCGTCCGACACCGTCACCGCTTCCTCGAGCAGGCCGCCCGGGTTGTTGCGCAGATCGAGGATGAAGCCCTTCAGCTTGTCGGCGCCGATCTGGTTGGTGAGGTTCGCGATCTCCTTCTTGAGCCCTTCGGTGGTCTGCTCGTTGAAGGTGGTGATGCGGATGTAGCCGATGTCGCTGTCTTCGACGCGCGCGCGCACCGAGCGGACGCGGATGTTGTCGCGCACCAGCGTGACTTCGATCGGGTTGTCCTGGCCCTTGCGGACGATCTTCAGCCGGATCTTGGTGTTGACCGGGCCGCGCATCTTCTCGACCGCCTGGTTCAGGGTCAGGCCCTGCACCGCCTCGTCGTCGAGATTGGTGATGATGTCGTTGGCCAGGATGCCGGCCTTCGACGCCGGGGTATCGTCGATCGGCGACACCACCTTGATCAGGCCGTCTTCCATGGTGACTTCGATGCCGAGGCCGCCGAATTCGCCGCGGGTCTGCACCTGCATGTCACGGAAGCTCTTGGCGTCCATGTAGCTGGAGTGCGGATCGAGACCGGCCAGCATGCCGCTGATGGCGGATTCGATCAGCTTGGAATCGTCGGGCTTCTCCACGTAGTCGCTGCGCACCCGCTCGAACACGTCGCCGAACAGGTTGAGCTGGCGGTAGGTGTCGGAAGTGGCGGCGCGGGCGGTGGCGCCCATCAGCATCGTGCGAGGTTGGGTGACGAAAAGTGTCAGCGCGGCACCGGTGACGGCGCTGAGGAGGATTACCGAAGTCTTGCGCATCATCCGCGAACCTTCTCGCCTTCATTTGCGGCCCACCATGGGCCTGGATCGATGGGAGTGCCGTCTTTACGGAACTCGACGTAGAGCACGGGCTGACTGGCGTTGGCCGCGAGGATCGAGGCGACCCGCGAGGTCGAACCCATGGTCGCGACCGGCTCTCCCGTGAGCACGAACTGCCCGATATTGACTGAAATGCGCTCCATCCCGGCGATCAGGACATGATACCCGCCACCGGCATTGAGGATCAAGAGTTGTCCATAGGAGCGGAACGGGCCGGCATAGACCACCCAGCCATCGCAAGGTGTTGTAATCTGGGCGCCGGCGCGCGTCGCCAGTGAGATGCCGCGCTCGACGCCGCCAACCCCGTCGGGGCGCCCGAATTCGCGGATCTTGGTGCCGTTAACCGGCAGCGGCAGCATGCCCTTGGCGGAAGCGAACGCGATCGCCGGGCTCAGCCGGCCGGGATCCTTCAGCGCCGCCAGATTGGCCTTGCCGGCAGCCGGGGCGCCCTTCTGATCGGCGGCGGCCGCCGCCTTCGCGGCGCTCCTGAGGTCCTGCTCCATCTTGGCGATCAGGCCCTGGAGGCTGTCGACCTGGCGCGATAGCGTCAGCGCCCGGCCGCGCTCGGCCTCGATGTCCTTCTCGACCGCATTCTGTTGCCGCTGGCGCTCTTCGACCAAGGCGGCGAGCCGGGTCTGGTCGGTGGTCAGGTTATTGCGGTCGGCGGCGAGCTGGTCGCGCTCGGCGGCGATCTTCTGGCGCACCGCGATCAGTTCGCCGAGATCGATGGCGAGACGCTCCGCGCGGGTCCGCAGCTCCGGCACCACGGCGCCGAGCAGGATCGCGGTGCGCAGCGACTCCAGTGCGTCTTCGGGGCGCACCAGCAGTGCGGGCGGGGCGCGGCGCCCGGCGCGCTGAAGGGCGGCCAGCACCTCGCCGATCTCGCCGCGGCGGGCGTCCAGCGATGTGCGGATTTCAGTCTCGCGCGCGTCGAGCGGGCGCAAGCGCGCTTCGGCGTCGCTGATGCGGGTTTCGACCGCCCGCACCTTGGCGGCGACGTCGATCAGTTCCTGGTTGAGCTTGGTGCGGTCGGCGCCGATCGCCGCCAGATCGGCCTTGAGCTTGTCCTGCTGCTCGGCGGCGCTCTTTTGCTGCGCCCGCGCCGCTTCCAGCTCCTGCTCATGCTGCTTGATCAGGTCTGCCATCGACGGCGCCGCCGTCGTGGCAACGGGGGCGGTCTGGGCCTTCGCTGAGGAGATCAGCGCCCCGTCCGGGCGCGCCAAGTCGCCCGCCCACAAGCCCGCAGCGAGCCCGGCGGACAATAGAACCGCGGGCCGCCAGGAGCCGGCAGCCGCAGTGTGCCTCGCAGCCGTGTTGCGCGGTGCATGCATCGGTTCGCTACGGCGTCGGTTACGCACGATGGTAAGGATGTCCCGCCAAAATCGTCGCGGCCCGATAGATCTGCTCCAGCAGCATCACGCGAACCATTTGGTGCGGCCATGTCGCCCCCCCGAACGACATGCTCAGCTTTGCCTTGCGCCGCAATTCAGGCAAAAGTCCGTCTGCTCCGCCGATCACGAAAATAGTACCGGGCACCTGCTCGTCCCGCCAGCGGCCGAGCTGAGCGGCGAAGGCGGTGCTGCCGAGGCTCTGTCCGCGCTCGTCGAGCGTGACCAACACAGCGCCATCCGGCACCTGAGCGATGATCGCGGCGGCTTCTTCCGCCATCCGGGCCGGCGCCTCACGGGCGCGGCTTTCGGCAATTTCATGGACATCGAGGCCGCGGAAGCCGAGCTTGCGGCCGAGGTCGTCGAACCGCGCACGATAGCGCTCGGCGAGCTCGCGCTCCGGCCCCTGTTTCAGCTTCCCGACAGCCAGGATCAACAATCGCATCGGCTCACGCGCCCTTTGCGCGAGAGCCGCGCTACTCATCCGTCAGACACGCGTCTTCAGCCGCGCCGACGCCACACGGACTACGATGACTACAGCGTCTTCGCCGGCGCCGGACCTTGCGTCCACAACCGTTCGAGGTTGTAGAACTCGCGGACCTCGGGACGGAAGACGTGCAACACGACGTCGCCGGCGTCGATCAGCACCCAATCGCAGTTCGGCAAGCCTTCGACGTGCGGCGCGGCGATGCCGGCCTGCTTCAGGGCCTTGACGACGTTCTCTGCGATCGCGCCAACGTGACGGTTAACCCGTCCAGTGGTGACGACCACGTAGTCGAACATCGCTGATTTGCCGCGGAGGTCGATGGTCACCGTCTCCTCCGCCTTCATGTCGTCGAGGCGGGAGAGGATCAGTTGCAGCGTCGCTTCCGCATCCGGCGCAGCCTTGAACTGCGATGCATCCGGCGCGATCGCCTCAGGGGTCGGTACTGGCGCAGTCCTGGTTGACGCGGACCGCGAAGCCTTTGCCGCGACCGATTTCGGCAAAGCCGACGTAGACAATACAGAAGTGGTCAGGGACCTTTCCTTTCACTGTATCGTGGGTGCCGACTCCCGGCGCCCACAGGCCATTCTAAAGCAATTTCCAGCAAAGTGGAATCCAGGGCGCCTTGCAGGAGCCGTAAACGCCGCCGCGCCGTCTCGCAAAAGTCACACATCCGATGTGGGGAGCGCCGCGCCGAGAGTCCAGCGAACGCCACCATCATGTCTTCCAGCTTCCGTCGGGGTTCCGCAAAGCGGTCGACGACACCGGCGATTTCAGCCCGGTGAGAAACACCCAGGCGGGCGGCTGGCGATCCGCCAGGGTTGCCGCTTCATTAGTAGGAATTCGCATTCGCATCAGGCGCTGCGCGGCGGGAGCCGCGAGCGCGCGGAGGCTCGTGGGGGGACGGTCGATCACCGCGATCGGGACCTCGGCCGCGATCTGCTGCCACTGCTGCCAGCGATGGAACTGAGCCAGATTGTCGGCGCCCATGATCCAGACGAAGCGAGCGCCAGGACAATGCCGGCGCAGATAGCGGAGAGTGTCTGCAGTGTAGCGGGTGCCGATGACGGCTTCGAGACGACTGACCTGGATGCGCGGATCGTCCGCGATCGCCTGAGCCGCGGCAACCCGGGCGTCGATCTCGCGCAGGCTGGAGATATCCTTTAGCGGATTGCCCGGTGATACCAGCCACCACACCCGATCGAGCTTCAGCCGTTTGAGCGCGAACTGACTGATCGCGCGATGGGCCAGATGCGGCGGATTGAACGAGCCGCCGAGCAGGCCGATCCGCATCCCCGGCGTAAACGGCGGAATCGCGCGGCGGGCTGCGGCGAGGTCCGTCGTCACCTCAGCCTCGGCGGCACGGCAGCATCACGGCCGGGTCTGTCCGCTGCCATGGATGCGATACTTGAACGTCGTCAGCTGTTCGGCGCCGACCGGTCCGCGGGCGTGGAATTTGCCGGTGGCGATGCCGATCTCGGCACCAAAGCCGAACTCACCGCCGTCGGCAAACTGCGTCGATGCGTTATGCAGCACGATCGCGGAGTCGACTTCGCTGAGAAACTTCTGCGCCGCCTGCGCATCCTCGGCGACGATCGCATCGGTGTGATGCGATCCGTGATCGTGAATATGCGCGATCGCCGCGTCGACACCGTCGACCAGCTTGGCGGCGATGACTGCATCGAGATACTCAGTATCCCAGTCCTCATCGCTCGCCGGCTTTACCCGGGGATCGACCCGTTGCACGGCCTGATCGCCGCGCACTTCGCACCCCGAGTCGATCAGCATCGTCACCAGCGGAGCGAGATGCGTCGCAGCGGCCGCGCGATCGATCAGTAGTGTTTCGGCTGCGCCGCAGACGCCCGTGCGGCGCATCTTGGCATTCAGCACGATCGACTTGGCCATCTCCAGATCAGCGCTGCGATCGACATAGACGTGATTGACGCCTTCCAGATGCGCAAACACCGGCACCCGCGCTTCGCTTTCGACGCGGGCCACCAAGCTCTTGCCGCCGCGCGGCACGATGACGTCGACCGTTCCATCGAGGCCCGAAAGCAGCAAGCCCACCGCGGCTCTGTCGCGGGTCGGCACCAAAGTAATTGCCGCATCCGGCAGCCCGGCCTCGCGCAGACCCTGCACCAGGCAGTGATGGATCGCCCGGCAGGAGCGAAAACTCTCCGAGCCGCCACGCAGGATCACGGCGTTGCCGGACTTCAGGCACAGCACGCCGGCGTCAGCCGCAACGTTGGGGCGGCTTTCGAAGATCACCGCCACGACTCCGAGCGGCACGCGGACGCGCTCGATGGTCATTCCATTCGGCCGCTGCCACCTTTCGGTCACGGTGCCGACCGGATCGGCGATGCCGCGCACCACCGCGACGCCTTCGGCCATCGCTTCAACGCGCGCAGGCGTCAGCGTCAAACGGTCCAAGAATGCCGACGTGGTACCGGCCGCTTTCGCATCCGCGACATCCTCGGCGTTCGCCGCCAGGATCTTGTAGGCGCCGGCACGGATAGCCCTCTCCATCGCTTCCAGCGCGCGGTTCTTCTGCTCCGGTGGCGCCAGCGCCAGGGTCCGCGCGGCTGCGCGGGCCTGTCGACCCAGGTCGGTCATCAGCGTCGTCAGTTCGGCGCTGCCGTCGATGGCTTTGAGCGAGGCGGTCATAGCGGTTGAGCCTGAAAAATCCGTGGCAGGTCATGTAAATAGGGGGAAAAGGCCGCTACGCCAAGCCGGTTGCTGGGAAACCGGGTGATCCCGGTCCTTTCGGCAATCGACGAGATTGCCGCGATTTGGCGGTTCATTGCTAACTGGCGTCCACGAAACCCCTGCTTGCTAACACGCGGCAGGGGCACTGGAGGACTGCGCGTCAGGCCGGCGCCGTGCCGACGACTAGATCGTCGCGATGGATCATCTCGGCCCGGCCGGTGAGTCCGAGGATCATCATCACGTCCGGCGACGATCGGCCCTTGATCTTCTCGGCATCCTCGGCGTCGTAAGCGACGAGGCCACGGCCGATCTCGTGGGTGTCCGGTCCGCGCACGATCACCGCGTCGCCGCGGGAGAACTGGCCGTCGACCCGGATCACGCCGGCTGGCAGCAGGCTCTTGCCGGCGCGCAGCGCGCTGACGGCGCCGGCGTCGATCGTCAGCGTGCCCTTCGGCTCGAGCGTGCCGGCAATCCAGCGCTTTCGCGCCGTTACGGGATTGGCCGGCGTCAGGAACCAGGTGCACTTGCCACCCTCGGCGATCGCCTTGAGCGGATGATCGATCTTGCCGGAGGCAATCAGCATGTGAGTGCCGGCGGAGGTCGCGATCTTGGCCGCTTCGATCTTGGTGCGCATGCCGCCGCGCGACAGCTCCGAGCCCGCCGCGCCCGCCATGCCCTCGATTTCGGCGGTGATCGCTTCGACCACGGGAATCAGCGTGGCGTCCGGATTGCTGCCGGGCGGTGCAGTGTACAGCCCGTCGATGTCGGACAGCAGGATCAGCAGATCGGCGCTCGCCATGGTGGCGACGCGCGCCGCCAACCGGTCGTTATCGCCGTAGCGGATCTCGGTGGTGGCGACGGTGTCGTTCTCGTTGATCACCGGCACCGCGCGCCATTCCAGCAGTTTGGCGATGGTCGAGCGGGCGTTGAGATAACGCCGCCGTTCTTCGGTGTCCTGAAACGTCACCAGGATTTGGCCGGCGCCGATGCCGTGGGCGCCGAGCACTTCGGACCAGGTCCGGGCCAATTCGATTTGCCCGACTGCCGCTGCCGCCTGGCTTTCCTCAAGCTTGAGCGGGCCGCGCGGCAGCTTCAGCCGGCTGCGCCCGAGCGCGATCGAGCCGGACGACACC
>NZ_QTKI01000238.1:0-7384 GCF_010820945.1 Rhodopseudomonas sp. BR0C11 | reverse complement strand
GCCCAGCTCGCCGCCGAGAATATCGGAGCGGACGCCGCCCGGGTTGGTCAGCGCGATCTCGGCGCCGCCTTTGTCTTTGTCCGATGTCGCGGCGAGCTGGGCATCGGCCACCACGTCGCCGAGCACGCTCTCGCCCGCCGCATTCGGCATCCGCGACAGCGCCGATGTCACCGAACCCGCCGGCCGTGCCGCGATCGGGCCGGCCAGTTTGTCGTAGGCGGCGATCAGCGCGGTCTGCGCCGGATCCTTGGCCAGCGCGTCGGTCCGGACGATCGTGTTATTGGCCGCGGCGCTGATCACGTCGCGGGTGGTGGGATCGAGCTTGAGGTCGATCGCAGTGACGATGGTGCCGTATTTGTCGCCGCTGGTGACGAGGCGGCCGTCGATCCGGCAGGTGTAGGCGCGGTGAGTATGACCGCTGATCACCACGTCGACGGCGCGATCGAGCTTGTTAACGATCTCGACGATCGGGCCGGAGATCCCAGGGCATTCGTTGTAGTCGCCGGTCGGAAAACCACCTTCATGGATTAGCACCACGATCGCCTCGACGCCCTTGGCTTTCAGCTCAGGGATTAGGGCGTTGACGGTCTCGGCCTCGTCCCTGAACGACAGGCCGGCGACACCCGGCGGTGACACCATGTTGGGTGTGTTCTTCAGCGTCAGCCCGATGAACGCCACCGGCACGCCGCCGAACTTGCGGATTGCGTAGGGAGGAAACACCGTCTTGCCGGTCGCGGTCTCGACCGTGGAGGCGGCCAGATAGTTGAACGCCGCGCCCTTGAACGGATGCGGCCCCTGGCAGCCGTCGACCGGATGGCAGCCGCCGTTCTGCATCCGGAGCAGCTCCGTTTTGCCCTCGTCGAACTCGTGATTGCCGACCGAGGACAGCGCCAGCCCCATCAGCGACATCGACTCGATGGTGGGCTCGTCGTGAAACATCGCGGACAGAAACGGGCTGGCGCCGATCAGGTCGCCTGCCGCCACGAAGATCGCGTTGGGATGATCCTTGCGCAGCGCTTTGACCAGCGTCGCCATATGTTCGGCGCCGCCGGCGGGGACGTGAATCTTCTTGGTCCGATCGGCCGGGTCGTCGATCGCAATGCCGCCGGGCGGCGGCTGCAGATTGCCGTGGAAATCGTTGATCGCCAGAATCCGCAGATCGACCGGCGGCGGCAGCAATTCGGCCGCGCGCGGGGCGGACACGGATGCGACAGTGAGCGCGGCGGCGGTGGCGAGCAGGGGCAGGCGAGAGCGGAGCTTGATCATCGGCGATCCGAGCAGAGCTGTTTCACGCTTCGCATCGCCTGCCGCGCGCGCGAATGCAAGTGGCGTCGGTTTGCCGCAGGACGACGCGAATGCGCCGCCGAATACCAACCTTGCCGACGTGCCGATTGAACTTCACGGCGGCGCGGCGTTACTGATGGCACTCAATCGCGCGACGGACCGCGAGTCGCGATGCTCGTACAAGACCGGGGATGACGCATGAAGAGGTTTTCGTTCGCTGGGCCCGCCGCCGTTGTTATCGGTGCGATGGCATTCGCCGGCACGATGTCGTTCGCCGTCGCGCAGCAGCCGCGGGGAGGCGAACGGCCTCAGCCGCGCCTTTCCGATCTGATGCAGGGCGCCCAGGTCGCGCACATCAAGCTGTGGTACGCCGGCAAGGCGGGCAATTGGGGGCTTGCGACTTACGAGACCAAGCAGCTCAAGGCGAGGCTCGAAGATGCCGCCCAGCTCTATCAGAGCCTGCCGGTCAACGACGTCACCACCATGGCCAAGCCGCTCGACGCAGTGTCGGCGGCGATCGCCGCCAAGGACGCCCGCGAATTCGCCCGGGCCTATGATGACCTCACCGCCGGCTGCAATTCGTGCCACCGCGAGCTCAAGCTCGGCTTCGTCCATCTGCGGACGCCGGCGTCGAACCCGTTCAGCGATCAGGAGTTCGGCAAGCGGAAATGAAGAACTGATGCAAATCAAGAGCTGAAAGATCAGTTCTCCAGGTGGTGTCTTACCTCACGCTCTGCGAGGCTGCTCAATCTGCCAATGGAATGTCAGAATCGAGAATCTTGAATTGCGGGCCGAGTAATTCGCGTGCTCGTTGATGTCGCTTTTCCTGATCTGGTCCGGGGCCGACGATTATCCGAGTGATTGGCAGAGCGCGTTCAGTCTTCGCAAATAGATTGACGTAACGTCTTTTCCTGCCATCTGAGCGGAGTACTGTTTGCGGCTCTAGCAGCAGCTTCTCTGTTGATTGTTGAGGTCCTTTCGGCTCTTGCTTCAAACGCTCAGACAATCTTTGCGTTGTCGGAACAATAACCATCCTAACTTCATTTTCCTCTCGAAAACCTTGATGCTTGAATAATGTCGTTGTGGAGACAAATAGCGGCAAGCCGTCTTCAATCGAGTCCGGGTGGCGGCGCCTGTCAAAAACTTGATCGAGAAAGCGTTGACAGCTGTGGAGGAGTAATCCGAGTAAGTCGTCGATCGGAAAGTCGTCAACGCCATAGATCACCTCGGCGAGGTTGGCGTGTATCATGGAAGACTTTGTCCATTCAATCGACAGTAGTTGTGCAAGTTCTTCTGTGTCGAAAACTAAACAGTAGCCACCGCGACCGTAAGCGCGCCATTGGCTTAGCAGTCCATGGGCTCGCTCATGATTTGAGTTCGGGGTCGAGAAAGAAGTTATATAGGGCGATCCAAATTCAATGTGTGTCTTGTCGCCGTATGTTATTCTATAGAGCGAGTTGGTGAAGTTCTCGGCGAGAATATTTGCATTCTTTTCTCTTCCTCCGTATTTAATTAGTTCGAGGCTGAACACTATGCTGGCTTGTTGTCTCTTGATTAGGAGTTCGTTGAAGCGTCTTTCTAACGCCTCTCTCAATGGTTCTTTGAGGTGATATACTTCTGTCGTGTCATTCAGATCTCTGAAATGGGTGGCCCAAAGTTGTTGGCTCTCGAGGATGGCTTCGAAGCCGGTTAGGCTAGTGTAGTGAAATAATTCGGGTTGTTTGCTTGATAAGGAATCAGTTCCGATCGCCATAATGCTGGTTCCATAAAAGAGTATTCAGGTCGTTGCATCTTGATGTCGAGTGTCTCGTCGATCGGTTGGGTTGGGGGCGGCTAGATTGCGGATTGTAGTTTGGGCGGCGCGGTTGCCGTTTGTGCCGTTTATCTGATTGCGACCACTTCACGTCTGTGAGGGGGCATCGCAGCCCTTTTTCACCCCTTCTTTCGCTGAAAGAAGCGCATGAAGGCGTTGACGGCTTCGGGCGATTTCATCCGCTCGCCGAACAGATGCGTTTCCTGATCGATCCGCCGGGTGATTTCATCGGGCGCCAGCCGCAGTAGCTTGCGCGAGATCGCCACCGCTTCGGCCGGCAGCGCGCAGATTTCCCGCGCGGCTTTCTTGGCTTCCATCTCAGTCTGGCCGGGCGCCACCACGACGTTGACGAAGCCGGCGACGCGGGCGTTTTCGGCCGTCATGGTGTGGCCCATCACCAGCGTGGCGAACGCGCGCTGATAGCCCATGGTGCGCGGCATCAGCAGGCTGGACGCACCCTCCGGCACCAGGCCGAGCTGGATGAACGGCGTCGAGAACGTCGCCGTGGTCGAGGCCAGCACGTAGTCACAGTGAAACAGCATCGTGGTGCCGATGCCGATCGCGATGCCGTCGACGGCCGCGATGATCGGCTTCACGTTGTGAGCCAGCGAATACAGAAACTTGGTGGCGTTGGTGACGCGCGCCGCGCCGCTGGTATCGGTTCCGGCTTTGAGGAAATCGTCGAGATCGTTGCCGGCCGTGAACACGCCGGAGCCGCCGGTGATGATCAGGCAACGGATGCTAGGATTGTTCTGCGCGGTGTCGATCGCGTGACTCATCTCGCGATACATGTCTTGCGTCAGCGCGTTCTTCTTTTCCGGCCGGCGCATGGTGATCACGCGCGTGCCGTCTTCATCCGTGACGATCAGATGCTCCGTCATGGCATTTCCCCCTAAGACCCGGTGTCCCCGCCTCAAGCGGAGCGCTCCTCGGTACGCACAGTATCACGTTCGTCTGAGACGTCAGCTGACGGCTCCGCCGCCCGCGATGAATTTCTGTCGAAGCTCACGCCCAACGCGATGCGCACAAAATAAAGGGTGGCTGCAATGCAGCCACCCCGGAGTTCTTCGTAAGCCGAAGGATCAACTTAAGCCGTCAGCACCGCCTCGGCACCGGCCACCGACGCGGCGCTGTCGACCACGCTGCGCTCCAGCGCAGGGGCCTGCACCGCGACGGTCTCGGCGAAGAACCGCGCCAGCGCGACGTAGCGTGACGGATCGTTGATGCCTTCGAGATCGCGCGCCGCGAGCGCTTCGGCCGCCAGTGCGCAGCCGCCCAGCGTGGCGCCGAACAGTCGCAGATAGGGCGTGGCACCGGCCAGCGCATCGTTGGTGGCGCTGCCGAGTTTGTCGAGCAGATAGCGGCTGGTACGGTCGAGCGCTTCCAGCGCCTCGCGCAGCCGTAGGCCGGTGAGGCCGAAGCCCGGATCGTTCGACGCTTCGACATCCTTGACGATCAGCGTCAGCTCCTCGAGCAGCGCGAACACCGAGGCGCCGCCGTTCGCGCCGAGCTTGCGGGTGACGAGGTCGATCGCCTGGATGCCGTTGGTGCCTTCGTAGATCGGCGCAATCCGCGCGTCGCGATAGTGCTGCGCGGCGCCGGTCTCTTCGATGAAGCCCATGCCGCCATGGATCTGCACGCCGAGCGAGGCGACCTCGATGCCGATGTCGGTGGAGAACGCCTTGGCGATCGGCGTCAGCAGCGCGCCGCGCGCAGCGGCGGAGGCCTTGACCTTCGGATCGGTGCTGCGCGCCGCGATGTCGAGCGCGACCGCGGTCGAGTAGCAAATCGTACGTGCGGCGCCGATCAGCGCGCGCATCGTCAGCAGTGTGCGCCTGACGTCGGGGTGCTTGATGATCGGATCCGAACCCGGGCCGGCGCTGCCGACCGCGCGGCCCTGCTTGCGCTCCTGCGCATAGGCCAGCGCCTGCTGATAGGCGCGGTCCGCAATGCCGACGCCTTCGAGGCCGACCGCGAGACGGGCCTGGTTCATCATCGTGAACATGCACTGCATGCCGCGGTTCTCTTCGCCGATCAGATAGCCGATTGCGCCGCCGTGATCGCCCATCGTCATGGTGCAGGTCGGCGAGGCGTGGATGCCGAGCTTGTGCTCGACGCCGCTCGGATAAATGTCGTTGCGGGCACCCAGCGAGCCGTCGGCGCTGACCAGGAATTTCGGCACCAGGAACAGCGAGATGCCTTTGGTGCCGGCCGGCGCATCCGGCAGCCGCGCGAGCACGAAATGCACGATGTTATCGGTCATGTCGTGGTCGCCATAGGTGATGAAGATCTTGCTGCCGAAGATCTTGTAGCTGCCGTCGGCAGCGCGCTCGGCGCGGGTGCGCAGCGCGCCGACGTCGGAGCCGGCCTGCGGCTCGGTGAGCTGCATCGTGCCGGTCCATTCACCGGAAATCAGCTTGCCGAGATAGACCTGCTTCAGCGCGCCGCTGCCGTGCGTATGCAGCGCGTCGATCGCCGACAGGGTCAGCAGCGGGCACAGCCCGAACGCCATGTTGGAAGACGCCCAGATCTCGGTGCAGGCGGCATTGACCGCCATCGGCAGCCCCTGGCCGCCGAACTCCTCCGGCCCCGACACCGCATTCCAGCCGGCGGCGATCCAGCGCTGATAGGCGTCCGGCCAGCCCGGCGCGGTGGTGACCTTGCCGTGCTCCAGCTTGATGCCGTGTTTGTCGCCGACCCGGTTCAGCGGCGCCAGGATGTCGCTGGCGAACTTGTCCGCCTCGTCCAGGACTTGCGCAGTGATCTCGCTGTCGTAGTCGCCAAAATGGCCGGCGGCGACGGCGGCCTGCAGTCCTGCACCGTGGTTCAGGGAAAGAAGGATGTCGTCGATCGGAGCGCGATAGGTCATGTTGAAGTCCCGGCTGACGGAAGGAATGCCGGCCTTTTTCCACGAAAACCCATTCCCCTCAACCGTCCGTCGCGTCGCGCCGGCTCTGCAGCCGGGCCGCCCACACCCGGCGCACGACGCTTTCGGCGGTTGAAATGCCGCTTGGGTGTCGATAGACCGGCGGGGCCGAAGCGAATCCGCCATCCGGCCGCCCCAGCGCGGTCCGGAACCGGCTGTTGGGGCGTAGCCAAGCGGTAAGGCAGGGGATTTTGATTCCCCCATGCGGAGGTTCGATCCCTCCCGCCCCAGCCAATAATTTCAGAAGCTTAGCTCAGATGTGCCGGCGCGTCTCGATGCGCGCGCGTCGGACATCCGCCTTGCGGCGGTCGCGCGAACTCCCGCATAGTCGCTGGCCACAGAGCTGGTTGGGAGGCCGGCGGCGATGGACTCCTTCGACATCCTTTGGCTGCAAGGAGCCAGTTGCGGCGGCTGCACCATGGCGGCGCTGGAGGGCGGGCATTCCGGCTGGTTTGCCGAGCTGAAGCGGTTCGGGATCAATCTGCTGTGGCATCCGTCGGTCAGCGAGGCGACCGCCGACGAGGCGGTGGCGATCTTCGAGCGCATTGCGTCCGGTGAGCAGCGGCTCGGTGCGCTGGTGCTGGAAGGCGCGGTGCTGCGTGGGCCGAATGGCAGCGGCCGGTTCAACATGCTCAGCGGCACCGGGCGTTCGATGCTGCATTGGGTGACGGCGCTGGCGCCGCGCGCCGATTTTGTGGTTGCGGCCGGAAGCTGTGCGGCGTTCGGCGGCGTGCCGATGGCCGGCAGCAATCCGACCGATGCCAGCGGCCTGCAATATGCGGCGGCCGAGGCCGGCGGCGTGCTCGGCGCCGGCTTCCGCTCCCGCGCCGGGCTGCCGGTGATCAACATCGCCGGCTGCGCGCCGCATCCGGGCTGGATTTCCGAAACGCTGGCAGCGCTGGCGCTCGGCGGTGTCGACAGCGCTGCGCTCGATGCGTTCGGCCGGCCGCGGTTCTTTGCCGATCATCTGGCGCATCACGGCTGCGCCCGTAACGAGTACTACGAGTTCAAGGCCAGCGCCGAGGAGCTGTCGCAGCAGGGCTGCCTGATGGAGCATCTGGGCTGCAAGGCAACCCAGGCGGTCGGCGACTGCAATCAGCGCGGCTGGAACGGCAGCGGCTCCTGCACCAGCGGCGGCTATGCCTGCATTGCCTGCACCTCGCCGGGCTTCGAGACCTCGCAGGGCTTCATGGAAACCGCCAAGCTCGCCGGCATTCCGGTCGGCCTACCGCTGGATATGCCGAAAGCGTGGTTCGTCGCGCTGGCGGCGCTATCGAAATCGGCGACGCCGAAGCGGGTCCGCGCCAACGCGGCGGCGGATCACATCGTGGTGCCGCCGCGCCTGTCTCTTATACACATCT
>NZ_QTKI01000237.1:0-7469 GCF_010820945.1 Rhodopseudomonas sp. BR0C11 | reverse complement strand
CGCCCCGATAGGCCGCGAGCACCGCTGGCAGCACTTTGATGGCACCCCAGTCGAGCCGCATGTCCGACAGCGCCGGCCGTACCAGCGAGCCGATGAACACCAGGTCGCGGCAGCCTTCGGCGCGGAGCAGCCGCAGCAGCCTGCCGAAAGCTCCCATCCGCAGCCAATGATGCCGGTACGCGGTGACGCGTTCGGCGTCGCAGCTTCCCTTCAACGCAAACAGCACCGGCGTCAGGCCGCGCGCGGCGAGCGAGTCGGCAACGGCGAATGGCAGCGTGCCGCCGCCGGCGATGATGCCGACGGGCGCGCCAATCTGCAGTGATGGATCAGTCATGGCCGCGCCGACCGCAGGTCAGGCGTCGTCGCCGTCATTGACGGCCGCACCGCCCTCACGCGCCATGCACAGCGCGACACGCGCACCGCGACCGCCGCGGCCCTTGATGTCGTCGATGAACGTGACGATCTCGGCGATCGCCGGATCCTCCGCCGTGCGCGGACGCACCCGTTCAAGCCGTTCGGCGAGCGGACCGCTGCTGTAGAACAGGTCGCTGAAGAACGAGCGCACAATCGCGAGCCGCTCCTTGGTGAACTTCCGCCGGCGCATGCCGACGATATTCAACCCGGCGAGCTTCGCATAGATGCCGTTGGCGAGCGCATACGGAATGACGTGGGTGCGCAGCCCGCTCATGCCGCCGATCATCACCTGCGGGCCGACCCGGGTGAACTGCTGCAGCACCGTCATGCCACCGATGAAGGTGAAGTCGCCGATCTCGCAGTGACCGCCGAGGGTCGCGGCATTGGCGAAGATCACGTCGTTGCCGACGATACAGTCGTGGCCGACATGGCTCGCCGCCATGAAGAACCCGCGGTCGCCGACCCGGGTGACGCCGCCGCCGCCGACCGTGCCGGTGTTCATCGTCACGTTCTCGCGGATGGTACAGGCGTTGCCGATGATCAGTGTCGTCGGCTCACCCTTGTAGCCGGTCGACTGCGGCGCGCCGCCCAGCGAGGCGAACGGATGGATGGTGCAGCCTTCGCCGATCGTGGTGTGGCCAGTGACGTTGACGTGGCCGATCAGCGTCGTACCGGAGCCGATGCTGACGTGCGGCCCAATGGTGCAGAAGGGCCCGATGGTCACGTCGTCGCCGATGACGGCGCCGTCTTCGATACGCGCAGTCGGATCAATTGTGCTCATTCAGCCCGTCAATCTGCCAGCATCGCGCCGACATCGGCTTCCGCCACGATCTGTCCGTCGACCTTGGCCTCGCCGTGAAACCACCACATCGTCTTGCGCCGCCCGGTGCGGGTCAGGTGATACTCGACGGTATCGCCAGGCATCACCGGCTTACGGAACTTGCACTTATCGATGGTCAGGAAATACACCGCGCGCGGCTTCTCGGTGCCGGTGACAGACAGGATGCCGATCACGCCCGCGGTCTGGGCCATGCCCTCGATCATCAGCACGCCCGGATACACCGGCCGCTCCGGAAAGTGGCCCTGGAACGCCGGCTCGTTGACGGTGACGTTCTTGATGCCGATGCCGCTGTAGTCCTCGCGGATGTTGATCACGCGATCGATCAGCAGAAACGGGAAGCGGTGCGGCAGGGTCTTGAGGATGGTGTTGATGTCAACTTTCTCAAAGCGAATCGGCGATTCCATCACCCCCGTCCTTCATCCCTGTCGTCATCGGGTCTCGCCGCCGTGTCGGCTCCGCTGCCTTCAGCGAGCCGCCGCACCGCGAGCATCTCCCGGAACCATGTTCTGGTCGGCCGTGCGAAGATACCGCCCCAGCGCTCACCAGCGGGAATACTGTCCTTCACCCCGGACATCGCCGCCACCTGGGCGCCGTCGCCAATCACCACATGATTGTTGATGCCGACCATGGCGCCGAGCGCGACGTTGTCGCCCAGCGTCAGGCTGCCGGCAAGACCGCATTTGGCGGCGATCACGCAATGTCGACCAATTGTTACGTTGTGGCCGATCTGAACCTGATTGTCGATCTTGGTGCCCTCGCCGATCACCGTGTCGCGCAGCGAACCGCGGTCGATCGTCGTCCCGGCGCCGAGCTCGACATCGTGCTGGATGATCACGCGGCCGGTCTGCGGCACCTTGGTGTGCTGGCCTGCGAAGATAAAGCCGAAGCCGTCCTGGCCGATATGGCAGCCGGGATGCATCAGCACGTTGTTGCCGATCAGCGCGTGCTGGAGGTGGCTGCCGGCACCGATGTCGCAATCGCGGCCGATCTTGACGCCGGCGGCGATCACCGCCCCCGCCCCGATCACCGTTCCCGAGCCGATCTCGACGTCGGGCCCGATCACCGCCAGCGGCTCGACCGTGACCTCGTCTTCGAGCTTGGCGCTCTCATGGATGACCGCCGTGGGCGCGATGCCGGGCGCTCCGATGCCGGTGTGCGGACGCAACGCATCGGAATACAGATGCCGTGCGTAGGCCACGAAGGCATGGAAAGGACGCCGGGCGCGCAGCACAGCGACGTGCGACGGCACCCTGCCCTCAAACCGCTCGCTGACAAGGCACGCGCCCGCGCTCGTGTTCGCGAGCTCATCCGAATAGCGGAGGTTCTCGAAGAAGCTCAAGTGCATAGGGCCGGCCTCGTCGAGCGAGGCCAGTCCGGTGATGCGATGCTCCGCGTGCGAAGCATCAACCAGCGTTGCTTTCGTCAGGCTGGCGATCTCGGCCAGGGTCGACGAAGGACGCGGCGGGAAAAACGACGTGGATGCCATTCCTTCGGTCGTGGTCCGGAGTGCGGGACTTAGAACGAGGTCCCGCCGCCGAACTTGAACTCCTGAACGCGGTCGTACTTACCCTTGGTGATCGGGATCGCGTAGTCGAAGCGCAGCGGACCGAACGGAGACGCCCAGATCAGGCCGACACCGACCGAGGTACGGACCAGATTGGTGTCGTCGTAGTTCAGACCCGAGCAGGTACCGATCGTGGTCTGGCTCGCCGGGATACAGCCGGGGGTGTTGACTTCGCCGGTGACCGACCACGACGTCGGGCCCTTGTAGTCGAACAGCGAACCGGCGTCGGCATAGACGGCGCCCTTGAGCCCGACTTCCTTCGGCAGGAACCAGAACGGCATCTGCAACTCGACCGACGCACCCCAGTAGTTGGTGCCGCCGAGCGCGTCGCCGCCGTAGCCGTACAGGGCATACTGGCCGATATCACGCGGACCGATACCGTTCGGAGCGAAGCCGCGAACCAGGTTCGAACCCATCTGGAAGTGGTCGAGCATCCGAAGCTGGTTGCCGCCATAGGTGCTCAGGTTACCAGCCTGCAGGTGAACCAAACCGACCAGATCCGACACCAGAGAAGTGTAGTACTTGGCGTCGAACGCGGTCTTGATGAACTTCACGTCGCCGCCGACACCAGCGAAGTCCTGACGCAGGTCGACGAGCAGACCGTCAGTCGGGTTCTTGATGTTGTCGAGGGTGTTGTAGGTCAGCGTATAGCCGAGCGACGAGGTCCAGTAGGCACCGCCAGCCAGACCGATGCGGACCGGCAGGGAGGCCTCGCCGTCGCCGTAGCAGCCCAGCACGCCGTAGGTGGCTTGCAGGTTGTTGGCAGCGATATACTGCGGCGTCGGGAAGAAGCCAGCACCCGGGATGTTGTTACAATTGTTCAGGTACGACGGCAGCGTGATTTCCTGCCGGTACAGCGAGTAACGGATCTGCAGCGACAGATCTTCCCGCAGCGCGAAGCCGAGGCGCGGGCTGAAGCCGAGCGTCTTGGTCGAGTACGAGATGTAACGGTTGGCGAGCTGTTCGCGCTGATACAGGTCGAGGCCGAGCGCGACGCGGTAGTCGAGCAGATACGGCTCGACGAACGACAGCGAGTAGCCGCGGGCATACTGACCGTACTGCACCGAAGCCTTGGCGAAGATGCCGCGGCCGAGGAAGTTACGCTCCGAGACCGAGACTTCACCCAGCGCACCGTCGCTGGTCGAGTAACCACCCGACACCGAGAAGTCGCCGGTCGACTTTTCTTCGAGGTTGACCACCAGGATGACGCGGTCGCTCGAAGAGCCCGGCTCCGTGGTGATCTTCACGGTCTTGAAGAAGTCGAGGTTCTTCAGGCGGCGCTCGGCGCGGTCAACCAGCGCACGGTTGTAGGCGTCGCCTTCAGAGATGTCGAACTCACGCCGGATCACGTAATCGCGGGTCCGGGTGTTGCCGACGACGTTGATGCGCTCGATGTAGACGCGCGGCCCCTCTTCGATCGAGAACACGATCGAGACGGTGTGCTCGTCGAAGTTACGGTCGCCGCGCGGACGCACGGTCGCGAACGCATAGCCGCGGCGCGACAGCTCGATCTGCATCTCTTCGACCGACTTCTCCAGCGCCTCGGCGTTGTAGAGCGAGCCGACATTGACACGCGAGAAGCTGCGCATCGAGTTGCCGTCGAGGGTCGGAATGGCGGATTCGAAGGTCACCGAACCGACGCGGTACTGCTGACCTTCCTCGATCTTGAAGGTGACCAGGAAGCCCTTGCGCTCCGGATCGTATTCGGTCAGCGCGGCAACCACCTGCACGTCGGCAAAGCCGTGCTTCAGGTAGAAGCGGCGGATCAGATCGCGGTCGGCCTCGACCCGGTCCGGATCGTAGACGTCACCGTTGCCGAGGAAGCTGAGCAGGTTGCTCTCGCGGGTCTTGATCACGTCCTTTAGGCGATAGGACGAATAGGCCTTGTTGCCGACGAACTCGATCGACTTGACGCCGGTCTTCGGACCTTCGGTGATCACGAACACCAGGTCGACGCGGTTGTTCGGCTGCTCGATGATCTGCGGGTCGACGCGAACGTCATAGCGACCCGAACGGCGATAGATTTCGGCGATCCGCAGCGCGTCGCCCTGCACCATCGGGCGGGACAGCGTGCCGCGCGGCTTCGACTGGATTTCAGCCGAGAGCTGCTCGTCCTTGATCTTCTTGTTGCCCTCGAACGCAAGGCGACCAATCACCGGGTTTTCGACGACGCTGACGACCAGACGGCCACCCGCCTGGTTGATGCGCACGTCCTGGAACAGGCCGGTCTCGATCAGCGCCTTGAGGCCGTCATCGATCGAGCCCTGGTCGAGCCGCCCGCCCGGACCCGGCTTGAAATAGGAGCGAATGGTCTCGGCCTCGACCCGCCGGTTGCCCTCGACCGCGATCGACGAAGCGGATTGGGCGGCGGCAGGAGACGCCATCACCACCCCGACCGCCGTCGTGGCGACCGGTACGGCGAAAAACACCAGGGCGGCACCGACTACCCCCCGCAACACTCGCATTCCAACTTTCATGCGCAACGCGCCCTTGTCATTCCGATGCCGGCACGGAGCCCCCGCACCGACAGAATCCCCAGGTTGCCTCGCTTGTAGACAATTTTGCCGCCCCGGCAAACGTCCTTTAGCGCTGCGATTTCAATTTCATTCCAACACGTTGCCCATCCGCCACGTTTGACAAATGGGAGACTCACGACGACGCCAGGTGCAGGATGTCGTTGTAGGTCGCAAACATCATCAACATCAGCACCAAGGCGAGCCCGATCCGGAACCCAACCTCCTGCGCCCGCTCCGACAGCGGCCTGCCGCGCGCAGCTTCGATTCCATAGAACAACAGGTGCCCGCCATCCAGCAACGGAACCGGGAACAGGTTCAACAGGCCAATCGAGATCGACAGCACCGCCGCCAGATGCAGCAGCGGGGTAAAGCCGATCGTGGCCACCTGCCCCGACACCTGCGCGATCCGCAGCGGGCCGCCAAGCTGGTCGGCCGCTTCCCGACCGGTGAAAATACCGCCGATATAGGAGAACGTCCGATCGACGACGAACCAAGTCTCCTTGATCCCCATCCAGAATGCCACCGCCGGATTGACCTGCTCGGTGGTCACCTCGCCCGCAGCGGTCGAGCGGCTGATGCCGAGGATGCCCAGGCGCTGGACGTTACCGAAGCGGTCCTTGATCTCCTTGAGCTGGGGGGTAGCCACCAGATCGACGGTCGAATCGCCGCGCTTGACGGTAAATTTGAGCTGGTTGCCGGCTTCGGCACCGACGAAGCGCTGCATCTCGAGGAAATTGCTGATCGCGCTGCCGTTGATCGACGTCACCACGTCGCCAGGCTTGAAGCCAGCCGCCTCGGCGGCACTGCCCGGCTGCACGCCATCGACACGCGCGGAGGTATTCGGCACCCCAAACACGCTGAACAGGAAGGTGAACAGCACCACGGCCAGGATAAAATTGGCCAACGGGCCGGCGACCACGATCGCGGCGCGCGGCCCCACCGGCTTGTGGTGGAAACTGACCGCCCGCTCGGACGCCGACATCTGCGACAACGCATCGCCGGAAGGCGTGCTGGCCTCGCTGTCGTCACCAAAGAACTTCACGTAGCCGCCGAGCGGCACGGCCGAAAGCTTCCAGCGGGTGCCGTAGCGGTCGTTGAAGCCGACGATCTCCGGACCGAAACCGATCGAGAAGGTCAGAACTTTCACGCCGTTCCAGCGCGCCACCAGGAAATGGCCGAGTTCGTGGAAGAACACCACGATGGTCAACACGAACAAGAAGGGCACCACATACCCCACCAGTCCGTGGCTCAACGTGTGGAAACTATTCAGAAAAAGATCGGCCATCCCATTCCCTTCGAGCAGAACCGACGGCCCTGTTCCCTATCTCCTCTAGGATGCCTTTGCGGCAATTTGAGGCAATAGGGTGGCAGCGAGGTTTCGCGCCTGTTGGTCAAGCGCGATGGCGTCGTCGGCGGAGCCGAGCGGCGCCTGGTTGCCGGCGCGGACCCAGATGTTGAGCGTGTCTTCGACCAGCCGCGCGATCGCCCCGAACCGGATCTTCTGCGCGATGAAGGCCGCGACCGCCACCTCATTGGCGGCGTTATACACGGTGGTAGCACCGTTGCCGGTGCGGAGCGCGTCATAAGCCAGCCGCAGACCGGGAAAGCGCGCGAAATCAGGGGCTTCGAAGGTCAATTGACCAATCTTGGCGAGGTCGAGCTTCGCCGCGCGCCCGGTAATGCGATCCGGGAAACCGAGACAATGCGCGATCGGAATCCGCATGTCCGGCGCACCGAGCTGAGCCACGACCGAGCGGTCGGCAAACTCGACGAGGCCGTGAACGATCGACTGCGGATGCACCAGCACGTCGATCTCGTCGGGCGACAACGCGAATAGGTAGGAAGCCTCGATCACCTCGAGGCCCTTGTTCATCATCGATGCCGAATCGATGGTGATCTTCTGGCCCATGCTCCAATTCGGATGCTTCAGGGCCTGCGCCAGAGTCGCCTGCTCGATGTCGGCAGCGGCCCAGGTGCGGAACGGACCGCCCGAGGCGGTAATAATGACCCGGGTCAGTTCATGGCGGTTGCCCGAGGCGAGCGCCTGGAACAGCGCGTTGTGCTCGGAATCTGCCGGCAGGATCTGCGCCCCGGCAGCAGTCGCCCGGCTCATGAAGAAGTCGCCGGCGCACAC
>NZ_QTKI01000236.1:0-7492 GCF_010820945.1 Rhodopseudomonas sp. BR0C11 | reverse complement strand
CTTCTTGCCGACGTATTCCGGCGTACGGCCGACCATCAGGCCGGCGACGAAGATAGCCAGCACCACGAACAGCAGCATGCCGTAGAGGCCGGCGCCGACACCGCCAACGATGATCTCGCCGAGCTGCATGTTGATCAGCGGGATCATGCCGCCGAGCGCCGTGAAGGAGTCGTGCATCGCGTTCACCGCGCCGCAGGAGGCGGCGGTGGTCACCACGGCGAACAGCGCCGACGCCACGATGCCGAACCGGACTTCCTTGCCTTCCATATTGCCGCCGGTGATCCCGAGCGCATCAAGCGACGCCGTTCCGGAAGCCTCGGCCCAGTAGGCGATCCCGACGCCGACCACGAACAGCACGCCCATCACGCCGAGAATGGCCCAGCCCTGCCGCTGATTGCCGACCATCCGACCGAACACGTTGGTCAGCGCGGCACCGAGCACGAAGATCGACAACATCTGCACGAAATTCGACAATGCGGTCGGGTTCTCGAACGGATGCGCGGCATTGGCATTGAAGAAGCCGCCGCCATTGGTGCCGAGCATCTTGATCGCGACCTGCGAAGCTACCGGGCCTACCGCGATCGTCTGCTTGGCACCTTCAAGGGTGGTTGCGTCGACGTAGCTGCCCAAGGTCTGAGGCATTCCTTGCCAGACCAAAAACAGCGCATAGGGAATGCAGATCGGCAGCAGCACGTACAGCGTGCAGCGGGTGATATCGACCCAGAAGTTGCCGACAGTCCGCACCGACGCGCGCGAGAATCCGCGGATCAACGCCATCGCCAAGACGATGCCGGTCGCGGCCGACAGGAAATTCTGGTGGGTCAGCGCCAGCATCTGCGACAGATAGGACAGCGTGCTCTCGCCGCCGTAATTCTGCCAGTTGGTGTTGGTCAGGAAGCTGATCGCGGTGTTGAACGCCAGGTCCGGCGCCACCGCGCCCTGCTCCGCCGGATTGAACGGAAGCAGCGCCTGGAGACGTAGCACGGCGTAGATGATGACGAAGCCGCCGATGTGGAACAGCAGCATCGCGAGCGTAAACGTCAGCCAATGCTGCTCCTGCTTCGGATCGACACCAGCCGCGCGATACAGCACGGTCTCGACCGGGCGCAGCACGGGCGTCAGCGGCGTCCACTCGCCCGCGAACACACGGGTCATGTACCAGCCGAGCGGCTTGACCAGCGCGACCACGATGGCCGCAAACAGCGCGATTTGACACCAACCAATGAAGGTCATGAAAGTCGTCCTTGTTGTGCGTCCGGGCCGAACTCAGAACCGTTCGGGACGCAGCAGCGCGTAGGTGAGATAAGCGAGCAGTGCCGCTGTGACGGCGCCCGCCAACGCATAGTCGATCGTCATCGCCGCTCTCCTAAAGACGCTCGCACGCATAGGCGTAACCGATCGCCAGCGTGAACAGTCCGGCGCATAGCGCCAGCATCAGAATGTCGGACATTGAAGGCCTCTTCTGCGACGGGCCACGTCGTCGACGCGCCCAACTCGTACCCAGCCGAGGTGCCACTTGCGGCGTAGGTTTTCGAGATCGCTTCAGCGGCGAAGATATAGGAAAGCCATATAGGCGGACGTCGCGGCGGCGGCGCGCGAGCGCTCATCCAGGCTTCAGCCGCCCACCCGCCTGCTCGTGGAGTGCTGCGCTTAGCTTCTCAGGCGTCGCGGTCCGTCACACCGTGATCTGCATTCCGACTTCGACAGCGCGGCCGGTCGGGATCTTGAAGTATAGGCTGGCGTCGTCGGACCATTTCGCCATGTTGACGAACAGCAGGCCTTGCCACCGCGGCATCTCGGACGGGCTTGCCTGGCGGATCACCCGCCGCGAGAGGAAGAACGACGTGCTCATCATATCGAAAGCAAAACCGAGCGGCCGGCACGCCACCAGCGCTTTGGGAACGTCCGGCGTCTCCATGTAGCCGAACCGGATCGTGATCTTGGCGAAGCTGTCGTTGACCGGCTCATAGCTCAGCCGCTCCTCCGCGCTGACGCGCGGGACGTCTTCGGTGACGACCCGCAGGATCACGTTCTTCTCGTGCAGCACCTTGTTGTGCTTGAGATTGTGCATCAGCGAGGTCGGCGTCGAGTTGGGATTACCGGTGAGGAACACGGCGGTGCCGCGAACCCGGCTGATCGACGACGAGGCCGAGATCGAGGCGATGAAATCGTTCAGATCGATTTCGTCCCGAACCGTCTTCCGCGCCACGATCTTTGAGCCGCGGCGCCACGTCACCATCACGCCCATCAGGCCAACGCCGATCATCAACGGGATCCAGCCGCCATCGACGATCTTGAGCAGATTGGCCATCAGGAAGATCAGATCGATGATCAGGAACGGGACGATCACCGCGGTCGCGACCGCCGCTGGCCAATGCCAACACTTCCGCATCACGAAGAACGCCATGATGCTGGTCAGCACCATCGTGCCGGTGACGGCAATGCCGTAGGCCGACGCCAGCGCGCTCGAGGATTTGAACGCGAACACCAGATAAAGCACCGCGACCAGCAGCAGCCAGTTGGCGCGCGGGATGTAGATCTGTCCCTTTTCGGTTTCGGAGGTGCGGCGGATCTCCATCCGCGGCAGTAGCCCGAGCTGGATCGCCTGCTGGGTCAGCGAATAGGCGCCCGAAATCACCGCCTGGCTGGCGATGATCGTGGCGCCCGTCGCGATCCAGACCATCGGCAGCAGCGCCCAATCCGGAAACAGCAGGAAGAACGGGTTCTCCAGCCGCTCCGGATACGACAGCAACATCGCGCCCTGCCCGAGGTAGCATAGCGCGAGCGACGGAAATACCAGCACCAGCCACGCCACCTGAATCGGCCGCCGGCCGAAATGCCCCATGTCGGCGTAAAGCGCCTCCGCGCCGGTCACCGTCAGAAACACCGCACCGAGCGCCAGCAGGCCGGCATGGCCGTGATGCAGCAGAAACTCGATACCGTAGATCGGATTGATCGCGCCCAGGATATGGAGATTGCCGATCAGATTGGCGGTGCCGGCAACCGCCATCAGGCCGAACCAGATCAGCATCAACGGCCCGAACCACGTCGCAACGGCCGCAGTGCCCCAGCTCTGCACCAGAAACAGCCCGACCAGGATGGCCATGCTGAGGGGCAGGATGTACGGCTCGAAGCCCGGCGCAACCAGCTTCAGGCCTTCCACGGCGGACAGCACCGAGATCGCCGGCGTGATGATGGCGTCGCCGTAGAACAACGCGGCGCCCGCCATGCCGAGCAGCGAGATCGCCGCGAACCGACGCCGCATCACGCTCTGCAGCAACGCCATCAAGGTCAGCGTGCCGCCTTCGCCGTGGTTGTCGGCGCGCATGATCAGTAGCACGTATTTCAAGGTAACGATGATCAGTAGTGTCCACAGCATCAGCGACAGCACGCCGAAGACCATCTCCTGCGTCAGCGCCCCGCCCGCGGACGCGGCGGTGAGGCTTTCCTTCAGGGCATACAACGGGCTGGTGCCGATATCGCCGTAGACGACGCCAATCGACCCCAAGGCGAGCGTCCAGAACGAGTTCGGCTTGGGAGAGTCCTTCGCGATCGCGAGGTCGGAAACGGCTTCAGTCATGGCGCCCTGTGACGTTCAGCGGGCCACCTGCCCGCAGTTTCCGGCACCCTGGAATTACGGCGGACACGACGTCAAGACGTAGCGGCACGCAATCGTAGCTACGCCTATACGGCTCCTATATCGGGCCCGACGGTTCTTTATGAGATCTTTATATCGGGCTCCTGCAAGGCCCAACAGGCGGCCCGACCGCTTCTTTTCGTACAGCTTCACCCGCGCAAACACTGGGATCGGCTTGGTCCGAATCTCAGCTCCCAACGCCGGCATCGATCACCTCCAGTGCTCCCCCACCGCATGGCCAGATGCGATGACTGCCCGTGCTCACCGCCGGCGATACGTACCATTCGTTTCCTGACCAGCCTCGGCTCCTAGAGGGATTTCCTGACGTGACGATCACGAGTCCGTGTTCAGACGGACCACCCCGCATGTCATCCCCGATTTACTACGCGTCGCGCTGGCCTAGTGTCACAGCGCGGTCGCGTGAACTACGCGACGCAACAAGAGGGTCATCTAATGGTCGACGATTCGAAAAAGGTCTGGCCCACGGGTCTGACGATTGCGGAATCCGAGGAGATCCACAAGCACGTGATCGATGGCGCGCGCATCTTCGTGGCAATCGCGATCGTGGCGCACTTCCTGGCGTATGTGTATTCGCCTTGGCTACACTAAGGAGCCACTGAGATGAATCAAGGTCGTATCTGGACAGTTGTCAGCCCGACAGTCGGTCTTCCGTTGCTGCTCGGCAGCGTGGCCATCATGGCTTTTGCCGTGCATTTCGCGGTCCTCGAAAACACCTCCTGGGTTGCCGCTTTCATGAACGGTAAGTCCGTCGCTGCGGCGCCCGCACCAGCGGCACCGGCCGCGCCGGCTAAGAAGTAACTTCCCGTTCCTGAGTGACGGAGGGAGCCCGCAGCGACGGCTCTGTCCTCCTGGAGAGTCCGAGACCTCGGAGCTCCCTCCCGATCTCCCTTGTTGCCCTTGCCGGCGTTGACGGCCTATTGACGAGGCCATGACCTCGCCCCTGACGAATGCGGTCGGCGCCGATCGTCTACAAATCCACTCTTCCATCGATATCCCGTTCCCGCGGCGTTGCAGCCAGCCAACGCGGTCGCGCGATGCGGCACGCAGGCGCGCCAATGACGACGTCGGATGATGTCGTCTGGCGGGCACATGCCCCTGCGGGCAAGGACGCCCCGCAAGAGAGCTCGAAGCGGCAGTAATGCAACAGGCTGGGAGGAAGGATGTCCGAGTCCGCAGGCGGCACCTCAAAGTGCCGCCTGCGCCGTAAGCAACTCGGGAGGTGCGCGAGATGGCAGGCTCGCTAAATCTTCGAGTTACCGCGGACTGTCGACAGTGATGGCTGAAAACACTGTCGGCAGAGGGAAAATGGACGGTCGGCTCCGCACTCAGGCTCTGGTGAGGAACAGCGTGTTGCCGTCCACCAAAAGAGGCGTGCCGGAGAACGAACTGTAGGCGCCCTTCTGTTCGACCAACAAAGGTGTTCCCGAGAACGACTTATAGGTTTCGCCGTCGAGCAGCAGAGGCGTCCCTGACATCGAGCGGTAGCCTCCGGTCTGCTTGATCACCAGAGGCTCGCCCGAATTCGAGCGGTAAGCGCCCTGCTGCTCGATGATCAACGGGGTGCCGGAATGTCCTTTGAACGGCTGCGATTTACTCAGCACCGGCAGACGCAGCAGCGACGAGAACGGAGCCGCATCGTCCCATGCACGCGGCTTGGCAGCCGGTTTGTTGATGATCGGATTGTACTTCTTCATGATTTCGGTGGCCTTGCCGCCCGCACCGAAATGCGCAGGCGCGATCGCAACAGCACCGCCTCGGCTGATCGTTTCGGCCAGGCCCGCAGCTGTCGCGCGCAGGACGCCGAGCTTGCTGATCGCATTGGTGAGATCGGCAATGCTGCCGCGGTTCGGCACGGTCCCGTTCGGAAGAACCTGAGCCTTGTCGAAACCGTTCGTCTTCAATTCAGATTCCAGACCCGCAACCTGGCGGACGGTCTCGTAGCAGAGAATGACTTGAAACGTCATGGCATCTCTCCTTCACGTCCCGGGCAGATCAACCGACACCAGCGCGCGGTCGGAAAGCGCGCAGGAACCAGGGAAGAGCCAGGAAGCCTGGCTGACCGCGGTAGCGGGGATCCTCGGATCCCAGCCACCGCAGCAACAGTCAGAGACTGTCTTAGACGGCCTTGATCGAGCTCTCGATCGCGGCAGCCTTACCGTTCATGAACTTCGCAACCCAGGTGGTGTGCGTCAGCACAGCGAAGTGGACCAGGAAGGCCATGACGGCGACGCTGCCGAGCAGCAGCGGGAGACCGACGGTCGGCTTCACGACAGTCCAGATACGACCTTGATTCATCTTGGATACTCCTTAGTGCAGCCAGGGCGAGTAAACGTACGCCAGGAAATGCGCCACGATCGCGATGGCCACGAAAATGCGCGAACCATCGATCACGTGCTTGTGGAGCTCTTCCGATTCCGCGATGGTCAGCCCAGTCGGCCAGACCTTGTTCGGATCGTCTACCATGGATAACCTCCTAAGAGACTAACGATCAGTTTCGTGCTGAACCCGCACGCAGGTAGTTGTTCACTGCTACGCCGAACGAGTGCTCGCGGTGTCAGCAATGGATCTGATGATCGCTTTGCTGTCTGCATCCGAAATTTCGGAAGCGTCTCAGCTCGGCTCTCGTGCGCCCCGCCCCGATAATCATCAAGATTCTGTGATCAGGACGCGGGCTGAACTTACGCCGACGTCTCGAAGCGTCAATTTGGGCCGACAGAAGCGAACCGTCCGTACGATGCTGGATGTTGGACTCCAACGTCAGGATTTCCTGACGTTCCGATTTGATTTGCGCCAACCGACCACGACACCGCCGGGTGTAGTTTTCGCCAGGAAGATCAGGGGCAGCGAGAACGCTTTCGGCACCGCGATCTTGTGTGGTGGATGGTGCGGACGATGGATCAGAAACTCACGCGACGGGTGCATCAGGGGCATCTCCGAATTTTCATCGCGGACGATCATCCGGTGGTCTTGAGCGGGATGAAGATGCTGCTCCAAGCCGATCCCGAGTTTGAAGTCGTCGGCGAAGCAGCGGATGGTCCGACAGCGCTCCGTCGGGCGATCGAACTGCAGCCGGACGTGGCCGTGTTCGATCTGTCGATGCCGGGCATGTATGGCATGGAGGTCATCCAGAAGTACCTCGCAGCCCGTCCGAAGGCCCGCGTCGTCGTCGTCTCGGTGCAGGAAGACGGTGCCAATCTGCGCCGGCTGCTGAAGCTCGGCGTCGCCGGCTACATTCTCAAACGATCGGCCACCGATGAACTGATCCGTGGCATTCACGCTGTGGCCAAGGGTGGCGTTTATCTCGATCCGGCGATCGCCGGTCAGGCGCTGGGCAGAGTCGTCCATGCCGCGCCGACAAATCTCGGCGAAACCAGCCAGATCTCGCATCTCAGCTCCCGCGAGTTGGATGTGCTCCGGCTGGCGTCGGTCGGGCACAGCAACAAGGTGATCTCCGCCAAGCTGCAGGTTGGGCCGAAGAGCGTCGAGACCTATAAGGCGCGCGCGATGGAGAAGCTGGGCTTCACCAACCGCGTCGAACTGATCCGCTTCGCGCTCGACATGGGCTGGCTGGAAAATTCCGGGTTGTAGACAGCGAAGTCTCCCGTTCTGCAGATTTCGACGGGTCGACAGGGAGCGCCGAAGATTGGCATTTTGTTACCAATTCGGTCGGCAGCGGCGGCCCCTCCCTCATCCTCTTGATCTTGCGCAAAACGGTGCGCGTCATGGCGGGCCAGCATTCAGGCGGCATCGGTCGTTGAAGGGCGGCACAAGACGCTGCGTGCCCAGCAATCGACACTCAGGCGGGAATGCAATGACCGGAGGAATCGTCGCCAG
>NZ_QTKI01000235.1:0-7538 GCF_010820945.1 Rhodopseudomonas sp. BR0C11 | reverse complement strand
GGCCAAGCTGGTCGGCGCCGAGTTCCAGCCGCGGCGGCCGCGCGAGCGCGCCCTCAACGCGGTGGCCAATCACTATCGCTGCCGCGACGGCCGCTGGCTGATCCTGTCGCTGCTCAACGAAGAGAAGCAGTGGCCGACGCTGACGAAGTGCCTCGGCCGCGAGGATCTCGCCGACGATCCGCGCTTCGCCACCAAGGCGGATCGCCACGCGCGCTCGATCGAACTGATCGGCATCTTCGACGAGATCTTTGCGACGCGCGATCTCGCCGACTGGCGCAAGGCGCTCGACGGCACCGGTCTGGTGTTCGGCGTCGTCGGCATTCTCGACGACATCACCACCGACAAGCAGCTGATCGAAAACGAAGTGCTGGTGCCGTTCGAGAACGACACCACGCTCACGATCAACAGCCCGATCTGGATCGAAGGCAGCACCAAGACCCGGCCGCGCAAGCCGCCGGGCGTCGGCGAGCACAGCGACGAAGTGCTGCGCAACGCAGGCTACGACGACGCCGCCATCAAGGCGCTGCGTGCATCGGGCGCCGTCGGCTAGGAGCCGACGCGCCCCTCTGCGAGCTGCAGCGTCAGGCCCGCGAGATCGGCCTCCGTTTCCCCGGAGGCGTGCACTGTCACGATGAGGGCACCTGCTGTCGCAAGGCGCCACAGGCTAGGTGCGAGGCCACCTCGGGCCCGAAAACAAATTGCTCGGATTCGCCCAAAAATAGCACGTCGCGCCTCTCGGGGGTGCCCTCCGGGAAATTTTGCAACTTATTGACGGCGGGCGCCATTTCGCAATTGCGAAGAGGGGGCGATATCCGCGACATCGTCTCATCGGACGCAGGAGATGACCTGCGGGTGAGGAGAAGACGATGAGTGCATTCCAAACCGAAACGGTGTTGTCGGTCAGGCACTGGACCGACACCCTGTTCAGCTTCACCGCGACGCGCGACCCTGGATTCCGGTTCCAGAGCGGTCAGTTCGCGATGATCGGCCTGGAAGTCGACGGCCGACCGTTGATGCGCGCCTACAGCATGGCGAGCGCCAATCACGAGGAAGAGCTGGAATTCTTCAGCATCAAGGTGCCCAATGGTCCGCTGACGTCGCGGCTGCAGCAGATCAAGGAAGGCGATCAGATCCTGGTCGGGCGCAAGGCGACCGGAACGCTGATCGCCGGCAATCTGATCCCCGGCAAGCGGCTGCTGCTGCTGTCGACCGGCACCGGGCTGGCCCCGTTCGCCAGCCTGATCAAAGATCCCGAGATCTACGACATCTACGAATCCATCGTGCTGGTTCACGGCTGCCGACAGATTCCCGAACTGGCTTATGGTGAGCAGTTGGTCGAGGGCCTGCGCGACCACGAGTTCCTCGGGGATCTGATCCGCGACAAGCTGCACTACTACCCGACCGTGACCCGCGAGCCGTTCCGCAACCGCGGCCGTGTCACCGATCTGATCGCGTCGGGCCAGCTGTTCGACGATCTCGGCCAATCTGGTCTCGATCTCGAGTCTGACCGGGTGATGCTGTGTGGCAACCCGGCGATGCTCGCCGAACTGCCGGCAATGCTGAGCGAGCGCGGCTTCCGCGAGGGCAACCACAGCGAGCCTGGTCATTTCGTAGTCGAGAAGGCGTTCGTCGAGCGCTGACGCGCCGTTCGGAAATCGCGCGCCGGCGACAACTCATTGCTATCGCCCGGCGCGCGCCTGAACAACTCAGCGAGGCTCCGCGGGAGAGCAAATCAAAACGGCGCCGGCTGTCTCACAGCCGGCGCCGTTGAAATTTCAGGAATGACGCTGCGCGATCAGCGGGCGACGATCAGACCGCGGCTGGTGACCACGACCCAGCGGCCGTCCTGACGGCGGATCGCATCGACGCGGCCGACACCCGGGATCGGATCACCGGCATAGACTTCGTAAGTGCCGGAGCGGCCTTCGACCACCGCGCCGCCGTCATACACATCGCGCAGCACCCAGCCTTCGACCGTCGGCAAGCGGCCCGGCTTCGCAGCGTCGGCCTTCGGCGTGATCGAGCCGGTGACGTCCTTGGCGGGGACCGCGGCAACATTGGCCGGAGCCGGCGCGGGCGCAGCCGGCGGCTGGACCTGCGCGGTGCGCAGTTTCTCGACGGTCTCGCTCAGCTTGGCGATTTTGGCGGCCGGCTCGGCCTGCGCCTTCTCGAGCTTCTCGATCCGGTCCGCGGTCTTGCCGAGCTGCGCCGTGCTCTGCTTGGCGGCGTGGTCGAGATCGGCTTTAAGCGCCGACAGTTCGGTCTGGAGCTGCGCCACCTGCGCGTCGAGCGTCTTCACCTGCGCCGATGCCGCAGTAGTCTCGGCGTCGCTCCGATGCGACAGGCTGGCGGTGGCGAGTGCACCACCGACCGCACCGGCGATCGCCGCCAGGATCACAGCCGCAGCGACCGCCGCGAGCTTGCGCACGCCGAAGCGATGAACCGCAGACTGGCTCGCCTCATCGGGCGCCTCGACTTCGATCTCATCGTCCCAGTGCCGATACAGATTTTCGCGAGGCGACGGCGCCATGATGGTTACGGTGCCGGGGCGCGGACGGCTGACGCCGTCCGACTTCTCGATCTCGGATTTGCCGGCGGGCTTCGCTTCGCTCGGCTTGGCGGCGCCCGCATTGGCCGGCGTATTGGCCGGGGTCGCCTGATGCGCGGAGGCTGAGCTTGTTTCGGCGCTGCCGGCGTTCGCCTGCGCTCCGTCCGTCGCGGCGGCCGCGCCGGTCTGCTGTTCACCGATGGGCTCGTTGCGATGCTCGTCCACGTGTCAAATCCTCCAGATCAGCTTGATACTATTCGGTAACTTTTATTACTTGCGAAATCGTTACTTCCGCCGACGGTTACGGAAATTTCACGAATCGTGAGGAACGCGCACAGCATGACGCACCGCGCGGCTTTGCACCGCACGGTGTCCCGCGCTAGGACAGATCGATCAGCATAGGCGCAGCCAAGCGCCGATCAGGGAGACGACCATGAAGCTGTACGATTCGATCGGGCCCAATCCTCGCCTGGTGCGGATGTTCATCGCCGAGAAAGGCCTGACGATTCCGACCCACACGCTCGACGTCCGCGCCGGCGAGAATCGAACGCCCGAACATCTCGTGCGCAATCCCCACGGCCAGACGCCCACTCTCGAACTCGACAATGGCAGCTTCTTGGCGGAGATCACCGCGATCTGCGAATATCTCGAGGAGAAGCATCCGCAGCCGCCGCTGATCGGCACCACAGCGGAAGAGCGTGCCGAATGCCGGATGTGGACGCGGCGGATCGACCTCTACATCTGCGAGCCGCTGCTCAACGGCTTCCGCTTCGCAGAAGGACTGAAGATGTTTCAGGATCGGATGGTGTGCGTGCCGGAAGCCGCGCCCGGGCTGAAGAAGATGGCGGCTGATCGCATTCGCTGGATGAACGAGCAGATGAAGGGCAAGGAATTCGTCTGCGGCTCGCGGCTGACGCTGGCCGATCTGCTGCTGTACTGCTGGCTCGACTTCGGCGCCAAGGTCGGCCAGCCGCTCGATCCGGCCAACACCAACATCGCCGAGTGGTTCGAGCGCATCGCGGCGCGCCCTTCAGCGAAGGCGTGAGGAGCTTTCGTTTCGAAAGCCAAGCGCCGACGCTTGCTCCCTCTCCCCGCACGCGGGGCGAGGTGGAATGCCGCCGTGTTACTACACCACCACCGGTGCGTCGGGGATTTCGTTGGGGCTCGGGCCGCTGCGCGGGAAGTGTTCGGCCAGATGCGCGGTGATGCGGTCGATGCCGCGGAGCACGCCCTGCTCGAACCGGCCCTCGCGAAACTCGGCTTCCATCTCGCGGCAGATCGTCTCCCAGGTGTCGGCGCTGACGCGGCCGTCGATGCCGCGATCGGCGATGATCTCGACGTTGCGGTCGGCGAGCAGCAGATAGATCAGCACGCCGTTGTTGTGCTCGGTGTCCCAGATCCGAAGCTGCGAGAAGATGTCGAGCGCGCGCTCGCGCACCGGCTGATCGCGAAACAGCGGCGCACCGTCGAGCGCGCCTTCGACGACGAAGCGGATCTGGCCGACGTGGCGGGTTTCGCTCGCCTTGATGGCAAGTTCGATCGCATCGAACGCATCCGGCGAAAATGCGCGGTGCACCGCGCCGCGGCTGGTGAACAGGTGTTTGCCGATCCGCCGGATGCCCATGCTACGTCTCTCCTCACCAGCTTCCCGACGCGCCGCCGCCGCCGAAGCTGCCGCCACCGCCGCTGAAGCCGCTGTCGCTCGAACCGCTCGACCACGACGAACCGCTGCTGCCACCGGTCCAGGTGCCGCCGGACCAACCGCCGCGGCGTCCCGAGGAGATCGTCGGCCCGCCGAACAGATCAATCACCAGCGCCAGCAGGAACCCGGCGAAGCCAGCGACCAGCGCGATGTACCAGACCAGACCGAACAGCATCGCCACCGCGCCGACGATGATGCCGGTCAGCCCCGAAGCTGCGACGCGGCCGAGCGCCGCTTTCAGAAAGCCATTGAGCACCAGCGTGCCGAACAACAGCGGGATCGCCCAGCCGGTCAGCTCATCCATCGATTCCGGCGCCGCCCATTCGTGCTGCGGCTGCGGCGTCGGCAGCGGTTCGCCGTCGATCACGCCGATCATCCGGTCGACGCCGGCCTCGATACCGCCGTCGAAATCGCCGGCCTTGAATTTCGGCGGGATGATCTCGTCGATGATCCGCTTGGCGGTGACGTCGGGCAGCGCGCCTTCGAGGCCGTAACCGACCTCGATGCGCAGCTTGCGGTCGTTCTTGGCGACCAGCAGGATCGCGCCGTCATCGACCTTCTTGCGGCCGATCTTCCAGGCTTCGGCGACCCGGATCGAGAACTGCTCGATCGCCTCCGGCTGGGTGGTCGGCACGATCAGCACCGCAATCTGGCTGCCCTTGCGGGCCTCGAATGCCTTCAGCTTCTGATCGAGCCGCGCCACCGCAGCTTCGGACAGCGTGCCGGTCTGATCGACGACGCGGCCGGTCAGCGCCGGCACCGTGACATCGGCGCGGGCGAACGGCGTCAGCACCGCTGCGACGACGCAGAAGAGCAGCGCCAGCCATCCGGCGCGGACGGCGCGCATCGTCGCCGCGGTCATGCGCTTACTTGGCCGGCGCAGGCGCCGGCGCCGGGGTGAAATCGACCTTCGGCGCGGTCGAAATCTCCTTCTCGTTCTCCACCGTGAAGTTCGGCTTTTCCTTGTAGCCGAACATCATCGCGGTGAAGTTGGTCGGCACCGAGCGCACCGTGACGTTATACGCCTGCACCGCCTTGATGTAGCGGTTGCGCGCCACGGTGATACGGTTCTCGGTGCCTTCGAGCTGCGCCATCAGGTTCTTGAACAGCTCGTCCGATTTGAGCTGCGGATAGTTCTCGGTGACGACCAAGAGCCGCGACAGTGCGCTCGACAGTTCGCCCTGCGCCTGCTGGAACTTCTGGAACGCGGCCGGATCGTTCAGCACCTCGGGCGTCGCCTGGATGCTGCCGACCTTGGCGCGGGCGTTGGTGACGCCGAGCAGCACGTCCTTTTCCTGCTGGGCGAAACCCTTCACCGAGTTGACGAGGTTCGGCACCAGATCGGCGCGCCGCTGATACTGGTTCACCACCTCCGACCAGGTCGACTTCACCTCCTGGTCTTCGCTCTGGATGGTGTTGTAGCCGCAATTGCTCAGGCTGAGCGCGGCGAGCGCCGCCAGCATCGTCAGAAACTTCCGCATCGATCTCTCCCGCACGCGAACCGGCGCAGCATAGCATGCGCCGGTGTGTCTTTGTCGGTATTGCGGGCGTTGAGGTTCTAAGCCGCCTGGGCCGACTTGGCGTCCTGGATCGCGCGCCAGACCTTTTCGGGGGTCAGCGGCGTGTTCAGCGTGGTGACGCCGAGCGGGGCCAGCGCGTCGAGCACGCCGTGCACCACGCAGGGCGGGCCGCCGATCGCACCGGACTCGCCGCAGCCCTTGGCGCCGAGCGGATTGGTCTTACACGGCGCCGACGGATCGAGCGTGACGTTGATCGGCGGCAGGTTGTCGGCGCGCGGGATGCAGTAGTCGAGATAGCTCGCGGTCAGGAGCTGGCCGTCGTCATTATAGGCGGCGTTCTCGTACAGCGCCTGGCCGACGCCCTGGGCAACGCCGCCATGGATCTGGCCGGCGACCAGCATCGGGTTCACCGCATTGCCGACGTCGTCCACCGTGGTGTAGCGCACCACGCGGGAAACGCCGGTGTCCGGATCGACTTCTACCTCGCAGATATGCGCGCCGTTCGGCCACGACGGTCCGTCGACCTCGCCGGTGGAGTCGACGCTGAGGCGCGCGCCCTTCTCCTTGGCGGCAATCTCGAACAGGCTGATCTTGCGGTCGGTGCCGGCGATGGTCAGCATGCCGCCGGAGTACTCGATGTCCTCGATCGAGGTTTCGAGAATGTTCGCCGCCTTCTCGCGCGCCTTGGCGATCATCTCGGCCGACGACACCGCAACCGCAGTGCCCCCGACGAACAGCGAGCGCGAACCGACGCTGCCGAAGCCGATCGCCAAATCGGTGTTGCCCTGCACGACGTCGATCTTGTCGAGCGGAATGTCGAGCGCCGCGGCGATCATCTGGGTGTAGGTCGTCTCGAGCCCCTGCCCCATCGCCTGGGTGCCGGAATGCAGCACGACGCGGCCTTCGGCGGTGGCGTGCAGCTTGACGTTCTCGGTGTGGGCGCGGCCGCCGGTCCATTCGATGTAGCTGGTGACACCGCGGCCGTAGAGCAGGCCCTTCTTCTGCGCCGCCTTCTTGCGCGCCTTGAAGCCGTCCCAGTCGGACAGCTCGGCGGCGCGGTCCATCATGTGGGCGAACGCACCGCTGTCGTACACCTGGCCGACCGCATTGGTGTAGGGCAGCTGCGACGGCTTGATGTAGTTGATCTTGCGGATCGCGCGCGGGTCCATGTTGAGTTTGCGCGCGGCGGCATCCATCAGCCGCTCGACGATGTACACCGCCTCCGGCCGCCCGGCCCCGCGATAGGCGCCGACCGGTGCGGTGTGGGTCATCACCGCCTTGATGTCGAAATGCACCACCGGGAGGTGATACACGCCGGTCTGCACGAACGGGCCGAGCACCAGCGGAATGATCACGCCGGCCCCCGCCAAATAAGCGCCGGTGCCGCCGATCGAGGTGACGCGATAGGCCAGCACCTTGCCCTTGGAGTCGAGCGCGAACGAGGCGGTCGAGGTCAGGTCGCGGCCATGGGTGCCGCCGACGAACTCATCGGTGCGATCGCCGCGCCAGCGGATCTTGCGGTTCAGCTTCACCGCCGCATACGCCACCAGCGCGTCTTCCGGATAGACGCCAGTCTTCTGGCCGAAGCCGCCGCCGATATCGCCGACCAGCACCTGGATGCTCTCCTTCGGCCGCTTCAGGAGGGCCTCGGCGAGCGCGTCGCGGGTCTGGCCCGGGGTCTGCGACTGGGTGTGCAGGATCAACCGGCCGGTCTTCTTCTCGATCTCCGCAATGGTCGAGCGCGGCTCCATCGCCGACGGGATCAGCC
>NZ_QTKI01000234.1:0-7553 GCF_010820945.1 Rhodopseudomonas sp. BR0C11 | reverse complement strand
CGCGACGGCAAGGACTTCAGGAACCAGATGTGGGCGACCGGCGCGGCCAGTTCGATGTGGCCCATGCGCTCGCGACGGACGCGGCTGAGAGTCACTTCGACCGAGCACTTCTCGCAGATGATGCCCTTGTACTTCATCCGCTTGTACTTGCCGCACAAGCACTCGTAGTCCTTGATCGGCCCGAAGATGCGGGCGCAGAACAAGCCGTCGCGCTCGGGCTTGAAGGTACGGTAGTTGATCGTTTCCGGCTTCTTGATCTCGCCGTACGACCACGACAGAATCTTCTCCGGCGACGCGATCGAGATCCGGATCTGGTCGAAGACCTGAGCCGGCGTCGTCGGATTGAACAGATTCATAATTTCCTGGTTCATCGCCATCTCCTCGCGTGCCGGTCGTCACCAGCCGCAAAATCGGAATTCCAGAGGCACTCCCCGTCGCGCGCGTGACGCTGGCGCGGCGGAGACACCCGGCGGCCGGCGCAAAGCGCACGCCGCCGGGCTCGACGCATTGAGTTACTCGGCAGCCTCGGCCGGAGGCGGTGCCGCCAGCTTGGAGTTGTGCAGGTCGACGTTGAGGCCGAGCGAGCGCATTTCCTTGACGAGCACGTTGAACGATTCCGGGATACCGGCCTCGAACGTGTCGTCGCCGCGCACGATCGCCTCGTACACCTTGGTGCGGCCGGCGACGTCGTCCGACTTCACCGTCAGCATTTCCTGCAGCGTGTAGGCCGCGCCGTAAGCTTCGAGCGCCCACACCTCCATTTCGCCGAAGCGCTGGCCGCCGAACTGCGCCTTACCGCCCAGCGGCTGCTGGGTGACGAGCGAGTACGGACCGATCGACCGGGCGTGGATCTTGTCGTCCACGAGGTGATGCAGCTTCAGCATGTAGATGTAGCCGACGGTGACACGACGATCGAACTGATCGCCGGTGCGGCCGTCGTACACGGTCGACTGCCCCGAAGCGTCGAAGCCCGCGAGCTTCAGCATCTCTTCGATGTCGGTCTCCTTGGCGCCGTCGAACACCGGGGTCGCAATCGGCACGCCGTGGCTGAGATTGCGGCCGAGTTCGAGCAGCTCACCATCGTCGAGTGACTTGATGGTCTCGTCCTCGCCGTAGATCTTCTTCAGGGTCTCGCGCAGCGGCTTGAGATCCTGGCTCTGGTAGTAGGTGTCGATGGTCTGGCCGATGCGCTTGCCGAGGCCCGCGCACGCCCAGCCGAGATGCGTCTCGAGGATCTGACCGACGTTCATGCGGCTCGGCACGCCGAGCGGGTTCAGCACGATGTCGGCGTGAGTGCCATCCTCGAGGAACGGCATGTCCTCGATCGGAACGATCTTCGACACAACACCCTTGTTGCCGTGGCGGCCGGCCATCTTGTCGCCCGGCTGGATCTTGCGCTTCACCGCGACGAAGACCTTGACCATCTTCATCACGCCGGGTGGAAGTTCGTCGCCGCGCTGCAGCTTCTCGACCTTGTCGAGGAAGCGCTGCTCGAGGCCCTTCTTCGACTCGTCGTACTGCTTCCGCATGGCCTCGATTTCGGCCATCAGCTTGTCGTTCGGCGCCGCGAACAGCCACCACTGCGACTTCGGATACTCCTCGAGCTCCGCGCGGGTGATCTTGGTGTCCTTCTTGAAGCCCTTCGGACCGGCGATGCCCTGGCGACCGTCGAGCAGGTCGGCGAGACGGCCGTAGACGTTACGGTCGAGAATCGCCTGCTCGTCGTCGCGGTCCTTGGCGAGACGCTCGATCTCTTCCCGCTCGATCGCCAGCGCACGCTCGTCCTTGTCGACGCCGTGGCGGTTGAACACGCGGACTTCGACGATGGTGCCCTGCACGCCCGGCGGCACCCGCAGCGAGGTGTCGCGAACGTCCGAAGCCTTTTCACCGAAGATGGCGCGCAGCAGCTTCTCTTCCGGCGTCATCGGGCTTTCGCCCTTCGGCGTGATCTTGCCGACCAGGATGTCGCCGGCGCGGACTTCGGCGCCGATGTAGACGATACCGGCTTCGTCGAGGTTCTTCAGCGCTTCTTCCGACACGTTCGGAATATCGCGCGTGATTTCCTCCGGACCCAGCTTGGTATCGCGGGCCATCACTTCGAACTCTTCGATGTGGATCGAAGTGAAGACGTCTTCCTTCACGATCCGCTCGGAGAGCAGGATCGAGTCTTCGAAGTTGTAGCCGTTCCACGGCATGAACGCGACGAGCACGTTGCGGCCGAGCGCGAGCTCACCGAGATCGGTCGACGGACCGTCGGCGATGATGTCGCCCTTCTTGACGTGGTCACCGACCTTCACCAGCGGACGCTGGTTGATGCAGGTCGACTGGTTCGAGCGCTGGTACTTCATCAGCCGATAGATATCGACGCCCGACTTGGTCGGATCGAGATCCTCGGTGGCGCGGATAACGACGCGGGTCGCGTCGATCTGGTCGATCACGCCGGTGCGGCGCGCGGCGATTGCCGCGCCCGAGTCACGGGCGACCACACCTTCCATGCCGGTGCCGACGAACGGCGCCTCGGCGCGAACCAGCGGCACCGCCTGGCGCTGCATGTTCGAGCCCATCAGCGCGCGGTTGGCGTCGTCGTTCTCGAGGAACGGGATCAGCGCCGCGGCGACCGAAACCAGCTGCTTCGGCGACACGTCCATGTAGTCGACCTGGTCGGCCGGCATCGGAACGACGTCGCGGGTGCCGCCGGCGCGGCAGACCACCAGATCGTCGGTGAACTTGCCCTTGGCGTCGAGCGACACGTTGGCCTGAGCGACCGCGTAGCGGCCCTCTTCCATCGCCGACAGATACACCACCTCATCGGTGACGCGGCCTTCCTTGACCCTGCGGTACGGGGTCTCGACGAAGCCGTATTTGTTCACGCGGGCGAAGGTAGCCAGCGAGTTGATCAGACCGATGTTCGGACCTTCCGGCGTCTCGATCGGGCAGATACGGCCGTAGTGGGTCGGATGCACGTCGCGGACTTCGAAGCCGGCACGCTCGCGGGTCAGACCACCCGGGCCGAGCGCCGACAGGCGCCGCTTGTGGGTGATTTCCGAAAGCGGGTTGGTCTGGTCCATGAACTGCGAGAGCTGCGACGAGCCGAAGAACTCGCGCACCGCCGCCGCCGCCGGCTTGGCGTTGATCAGGTCCTGCGGCATCACGGTGTCGATGTCGACCGAGCTCATCCGCTCCTTGATGGCGCGCTCCATGCGGAGCAGGCCGATGCGGTACTGGTTCTCCATCAGCTCGCCGACCGAGCGCACACGGCGGTTGCCGAGGTGGTCGATGTCGTCGATCTCGCCCTTGCCGTCCCGCAGGCCGACCAGGGTCTTGATCACCGCCAGGATGTCTTCCTTGCGCAGCGTGCGATGGGTATCGGGCGCATCGAGGTCGAGGCGCATGTTCATCTTGACGCGACCCACGGCCGACAGGTCGTAGCGCTCGGCGTCGAAGAACAGCGACTGGAACATGTTCTGCGCGGACTCGAGAGTCGGCGGCTCGCCCGGGCGCATCACCCGGTAGATGTCGAACAGCGCGTCTTCACGCGTCATGTTCTTGTCGGCGTTCAGCGTGTTGCGGATGTACGGGCCGACGTTGACATGGTCGATGTCGAGCAGCGGCAGTTCCTTGTAGCCCTGCTCGTTCAGCATCTTCAGCGTCTTGTCGGTGATTTCCTCACCGGCTTCCGCATAGATTTCACCCGTCTTCGGGTTGACCAGGTCTTCGGCCAGGTAGTTGCCGACGAGTTCCTCGTCGGACATCCGCAGCGCCTTGAGGCCCTTTTCCTGCAGCTGGCGGGCGGCACGAACGGTCAGCTTCTTGCCGGCCTCGAGCACGACCTTGCCGGTGTCGGCGTCGATCAGGTCGTTGACGGTCGAGTAGCCGCGGAAGCGGTTGACGTCGAACGGCACGCGCCAGCCTTCTTTGGTCCGCTTGTAGAGGATCTTGTTGTAGAAGGTCGACAGGATCTCTTCGCCATCGAGGCCGAGGGCGAACATCAGCGACGTCACCGGCAGCTTGCGGCGACGATCGATACGCGCATAGACGATGTCCTTGGCGTCGAACTCGATGTCGAGCCAGGAACCGCGATACGGGATGATGCGAGCGGCGAACAGCAGCTTGCCCGACGAGTGGGTCTTGCCCTTGTCGTGGTCGAAGAACACGCCCGGCGACCGGTGCATCTGCGAGACGATGACGCGCTCAGTACCGTTGACGATGAAGGTACCGTTCATCGTCATCAGCGGGATGTCGCCCATGTAGACATCCTGCTCCTTGATGTCCTTCACGGAGCGGGCGCCGGTTTCCTCGTCGATATCGAACACGATGAGGCGCAGCGTCACCTTCAGCGGCGCAGCATAGGTCATGCCGCGCTGGCGGCACTCATCGACGTCGTACTTCGGCGGCTCGAATTCGTAGCGAACGAATTCGAGCATCGAGGCGTTGGAGAAGTCCGAAATCGGGAAGACCGACCGGAACACCGCCTGCAGACCTTCGTCTGGACGTCCTCCGGGAGGTTCGGCGACCATCAGGAACTGGTCGTAAGACGCCTTCTGAACCTCGATGAGGTTCGGCATCTCCGCGACTTCCCGGATGTGACCGAAAAACTTGCGAACGCGTTTGCGACCGGTGAACGTCTGCTGCGCCATCGTGGCCTCTCGTTTCGTCGCCCGGTGGGGCGAACCTTCCGGAGCGCGAGCCGCCTCGCCCCCGGGTTGAATACCGAACATCCGAAATTCAGGAGCCAGATTTCAGGAACTAAATCCTAAGTCGGCTCAGCACTAATTCCGAACGCAAAATGACGCGCGGGGCGCTGCCGCACCCGCCCGTCGAAAACCTCATCGTCACAGACCGAAAAAGCCCGAAATTGCCGATTCTCCCAGAGGCTGCGCGGACACATTACCACGTCCTCGCGCCTGCGCTTTCGTGCTGCCGGACCAATATGGGACGGCAATGTGGAGATTCGAGGGGTTGTCCCCGCGTCTTTCCACACATTCCTGTGACGGCTCGTCCGGGCACACCGCAGCCCGCCTCGCCGTTGCCGCCCGGACCCGAAGGCCCGAACCGCGATCGTGCCGGACCCGGGAAGACCCGGGCCCGGCCAAACGATCGGCTTACTTGAGCTCGACCTTGGCGCCAGCCTTCTCGAGCTGGGCCTTGATCTTGTCGGCTTCTTCCTTGTTGACGCCTTCCTTGAGCGGCTTCGGAGCGCCTTCGACCAGATCCTTGGCTTCCTTGAGGCCCAGGCCGGTGATGGCGCGGACTTCCTTGATCACCTCGATCTTCTTGTCGCCGGCCGAGGCCAGGACAACGGTGAAGTCGGTCTTCTCTTCCGCCGGAGCGGCAGCGCCACCAGCGCCCGGAGCAGCGGCAACCGCGACGGCCGCAGCGGCCGAGACGCCCCACTTCTCTTCGAGCATCTTGGCGAGCTCAGCGGCTTCGAGCACGGTGAGGCTCGAGAGGTCGTCAACAATCTTCTGCAGATCAGCCATTGAATCAGTTCCTTACGGGTATCAGTTCGAACCAGGGTTGATTGGGAGTGAAGCGTCAGGCCGCTTCGCTTTTGGAGGCATAGGCCTGAACCACGCGGGCCAGCTTCGCAGCCGGAGCGGTGGTGACCTGCGCGATCTTGGTCGCCGGGGCCTGGACGAGGCCGACCAGCTTGGCGCGCAGTTCATCGAGCGACGGCAGCGAGGCAAGAGCCTTGACGCCATCGACGTTCAGGACGGTTGTGCCCATCGAACCGCCGAGAATGACGAACTTCTCGTTCGCCTTGGCGAATTCGACGGCAACTTTCGGCGCCGCCACCGGATCGCTGGATGTAGCGATCACAGTCGGCCCCTTCAGCAGGGAGCCGATGGCTGCGACGTCGGTGCCTTCAAGAGCAATTTTGGCGAGACGGTTCTTCGAAACCTTCACCGAGGCGCCCGCCTGCTTCATCTGCTGGCGCAGCTTCTGCATCTGGGCAACGGTGAGGCCGGAATAGTGAGCGACGATCGCGACGCTGGTGGTCTGGAACAGACCATTCAGCGATTCGACCGCCTCTTTTTTTGCCGCTCTTTCCACAGCAAGCTCTCTCCGGTTGGCGGTCCCTACGAGCAGGACCACCGGGTTGCACCCACCGTCCCGCTCCAACCCGACCCCGAGGCACAAGCCTCCAAGGACACGTAGGGCGAGACGATCGTGAATTGCCTGCCCTCCCGAACCGGCTCCGGCTGATCGCCTTCGCCCGAACGGGGTGTCGAGGTTCGAACCCTATCCGCATCCCGACGCCCGTAGCGTTGGGACACAAAATCCGGTCTTCACCCGTCTATGCAGGCCGTATGATTAAGCCTTTGAGGAAACGTAAGCTTCCGCTTCGGCGCCTGCAGTCTTGGACAGGACCAAGATCGTTCTGGCAAATAGTCCGGCGAGCCGGCCTATCGACCTTTCCGATCCCTGCCCGCATTCCGATCGAGCGACAGTGTTCTGCATCCTTCAGCGATCCGGGTGGATGAGTTGAAGGAACAGTCTCCTATCGATCAGGTCATTGGAATGCGCGCACGGGCGCGCCAGCCACAGCCGGCACGCCCGGAGCGGGGTGTTTAGCGAGTCTTAATGCGCTTGCCAAGAGCAAACTTCGCCAATCGGCACGATTTTGGCATAGGGGCCCACTCGAGGGGGCCGCGGCGGCAGCGACGAGGTGAATCCTGCCGGATCGAGCCGGGCCGCGCAAGCCTTCCGGTCGACCGACTCACCGGTCCGACAAGAGGCGCCGGCCCGCCCGCTCATCTTCAGCGAGACGATGAGCCGAAGGGACCATGCCTTTGTCTCTGTTGCGGGTTCGGCTGCCGGTCTGGAGGCACTTGCCGGCCAGTCGGCGCTGGCGGTGAGGTCGGAGCCGTTACCCCTGCACCGGATTCGGCAGCGGTTGCCCCGCAAAGAACGCCGCCAGATTGGCGATGACGCAATCCTGCATCGCGCGGTGGGCTTCCTGGGTGTGGCCGCCGATATGCGGCGTCAGCACCACGTTCGGAAACTCGGCCAGCGCATCCGGCGCGTACGGCTCCTGCGCGAACACGTCGAGGCCGGCCCCGGCGATCGTGCCGTCGGCCAGAGCGGCGATCAGCGCCGGCTGATCGATCACCGACCCGCGCGAGATGTTGACCACGACGCCGCTCGGCCCGAGCCGCTTCAGCATGCCGGCATCGATGATGTTCTCGGTATCCGGGCCGGCGCGGACCGCGACCAGCAGCACGTCGCACCACTCCACCAGTTCGGTGAGGCTGCCGATGTAGGTGTACGGCACGTCGTGGCGGCTGCGGCTGTGATAGGCAACCTCGGTCTCGAAGCCGGCCACACGGGCGGCAATCTTACGGCCGATCTCGCCGATGCCATAGACCCCGACCTTGGCGCCGGTCAGTCCGCGCGGCGGCTTCAGCATCGGCGACGGCTTGGCGCCGGACCAGCCCCCGGCCCGCACATAGGCGTCAGCCGGCAGCACCCGCCGCATCAGCGCCAACAGCAGCGCCAGCGCCAGATCGGCGACCGCGGAGGCATTCGCCCCCGGGCTGTTGCCGACCACG
>NZ_QTKI01000233.1:0-7563 GCF_010820945.1 Rhodopseudomonas sp. BR0C11 | reverse complement strand
GTATTCAAGTGGCGCAGGAGTTGAGCGTTGAAGCACAAGTTCGTGGTAGGTGAATCCGTCTATTTTACCGCCAGCAACGTTGCCCGTCCGGCAGCCAGCGGTATGTACGAAATCGTCCGGCTGCTCCCGACCGATGGGTCTGATTGCCAGTATCGTATCAAGAATATCTCCGAGGCGTTCGAACGAGTCGCCAAGGAGAGCCAGCTCAGCATCTGCTGAGCCCCGCATCGTCTTTCTTCCAAAGACATAACAGCCTCTGAGATCATCATCGCTGTCCTGACGTCCCTTCGGGGGCAGGGGACAGCGATCTCGGGGCCGCGTTTCGCCAAGTCTTGCGCCCATTTTGGTCGTAAAGCCGGTGTTGACTCGCCGGATCGGCGCTCAGGGGACAACGCGCATGGATTGGGCTGCTTGGTCGACTTGGCTCGACCAGATTCTGCATTCACCAAATTTTCCGATGTGGGCCACCGTCGCGGTTGCGGCATTCGTGGCGCTGCTGGTGCTGATCACGTTGCTGCGGGCCGACAAGTCGGTCGCCAACGGCGCGCTGGTTGCGATCACCATCGGCGCGATCGGTCTGGCCGGCTATTCGGCGTTTCGCGGCTTCGGCAGCTCGGGGAACGGGCAGGCCTCCGGAGAGGCACGCGATCCGATTGCCAAGGCGATGCCGGCATTGGCCTGCGTCGACGACCTGGCCGGCGATATGGTTCTGGCAGCCTGCGAGAAGGCGCTGTTCAGTTCGCCCGAGACCGTCGCGGCCGCGGTGTCCTATGCATCGGCCCGGCTGGCGCGGCTCACCGCCCTCGGTGACGTCGCCGCCGCCGACAAGCAGATGACGCCGGAGCTGGCCCGGCTGCGCCGCGCGATCGAGCGCGACCGCTATGGGCTGATTGCCTATGTGCTGTCGTCGCAGGACCGCTGCCAACCGACCGACTGCGCGGCATTCCGGTCGCTCACCGATTCCAGCCGGATCGCGGCGAATATCGGCGACCATCTCTACGAGACCACCCTGACCCGTTACGCGCCGAGCTGGGGCGGGCTGCCGATGACCGCGGCCGGCGCAGGTTCGGCGCCGGCCGCCGCTGCTACACTCCCCGTTCCGGGCACGCCGGCGCTCGCCGGCGTCACCGAAGCACCCAGCGGTAAGCCGACGGATATCGACTTCCCAACCTCGGCCTCAATTCCGCCCGTCAGCATCATGACGGAGCCCGCGCCGGCAAAGCCGGCGGCGGCTGCCGCTGCCGCTGCCCACGGCGCAGCCGCCAACGCCAAGAGCGCCCCGGCGGCCAAGAAGCCCCCGGCGCCGCCGGCTGCGGCCCAGGCGTCGGCCACCCACAATGCTGCCGGTGCGGCTGCCGCCAATCCTCCGCCCGCCAAGAGGCCGCCCGCTCCACCGAAACCGAAGCAGCCCGCGCCGGTCCAGCTTGCGCCGGAAGAGGCACCCGCGGAAAACTGACGGCGGCATTCTTCAGGAAGCGAGACAGTCGACCTCAATGGCTCTGCATTTGATCAAGCTCGCGGTGGGCTGCGAGTCGGTGAAGGATCTGACCGAGCGGGTGGCGGAGCGCGCCAGATCGGGTGGGCGGCATATCCACATCACCCGCATGGTGCCGAAGCGCGATGCGGAGTTGCTCGACGGCGGCTCGCTGTATTGGGTGATCCGCGGTGAAATCGCGGCGCGCGAAAGGCTGATTGCAATCGAGCCGTTTCGCGACGGCGACGGCATCAGCCGTTGCCGCCTGGTGCTGGAGCCGGAGGTGCACCCGGTCAGCCCGCGGCCGATGCGGGCGTTCCAGGGCTGGCGCTATCTCACCGCATCCGATGCGCCGCAGGACCTCGGCAAGGCCGCCGAGGGGATCGCGGCGATGCCGGAAACGATGCGCCGCGAGCTGCGCGAACTCGGGCTGCTGTAGGCGCGGCTATCCGCCTTAAACCGCGATATTATCGATCAGCCGGGTTTTGCCGAGCTTGGCGGCGACCAGCAGCCGGATCGGACCTTGCTTGGGCGATTTGATCGGCGCCAGCGTCTCGGCGTGGCGCGCTTCCAGGTAGTCGAGCACGAAGCCTGCTTCGGTGATCAGCTCGGCGCCCGCGGTCAGCGACGACTCGATGCTCTTGCCCGCCTTGATCCGCTTCGCGACCTCTTTCATCGCCCGGTACAGCGTCGGCGCAACCGCGCGCTCTTCGGCCGACAGATAGACGTTGCGCGACGACATCGCGAGGCCGTCGCGCTCGCGCACCGTCGGTGCGCCAATCACCTTGACGCCGAGGTCGAGATCGGCGGCCATCCGCGTCACCACGCGGAGCTGCTGGAAGTCCTTCGAGCCGAAGATCGCGACGTCCGGCCGGCACTGGATGAACAGCTTGCCGACCACGGTGGTGACGCCGCCGAAGAAGTGCGGGCGGAAGCGGTCTTCGAGGCCGGCGACGGCGGGGCCATCGGTCGAGATCTTGGAGGCGAAGCCGTCCGGGTACATCACCTTGACGTCTGGATTCCAGATCAGGTCGACGTTCTCTCCCGCGAGCTTGGAGGCATCAGCCTTGAAGGTCCGCGGATACGAGCCGAAGTCCTCGTGCGGGGCGAACTGCGTCGGGTTCACGAACACCGAGACCACCACCTTGTCGGCGCGCCGTTTCGCCAGGCGCACCAGCGACAGGTGCCCGTCGTGCAGCGCGCCCATGGTCGGCACCAACGCCACGCTGGCGTTGCGCTTGCGCAGCTCGGCAAGCGCGCGGCGAAGGGCGGGGAGAGTGCGGGCGACAACGGGAGGACGGGACATCGAAGGCTCGATCGCGGTCAGCGGAGACAAGCCGCTCCAGGCGGCGGCGGAAAGGAATCCGATCTTATCAAGCCCCGGCGCTGACCGCCACCAGGGCGGCCTGCTGCGGAGGCAGCACGTTAAGCTTGATCGCGACCATCAGGCGCGCCGCGGATTCATGATGAAGCGCGAAGCCGCTTCCGTCGCGGCCCATCTTACGCAATTTGCTTGACCCTCGACATGGCCGATTTGAAGATCGGCGACGAAAGGGAGATCGATGCTGATTGAGGCCCCCGAAAGTCAGTCCGGCTCGGCGCGCGTGATTGTGCTCGGCAACGAGAAGGGCGGCTCCGGAAAATCGACGCTGGCGCTGCACATCGCGGTGGCGCTGTTGAAGGCTGGTCAGCGGGTCGCGACCATCGATCTCGATTGTCGGCAGCGCAGCTTTACCCGCTACATCGCCAATCGCCAGGCTTGGTCGCAGCACGCGCGGCTCGATCTCGAACTGCCGAACCATTGCTGCCTGACCCTCGGCGAGACCATGCAGGTCGCCGACAATGAGGCCGACGAGTTTAAGCAATTCGCCGACGCCGTCGCAGCCGTCGAACACGATCACGACTTCATCGTGATCGATACGCCGGGCTCGGATAGTTATCTGATGCGGCTGGCGCATTCGATGGCCGATACGCTGGTCACGCCGATCAACGACAGCTTCCTCGATTTCGATGTCCTCGGCGGTGTCGATCCCACGACCTTCGAAGTCACCGGCGCAAGTCACTACGCGGAGATGGTGATCGATGCGCGGCGCCGGCGTCGCCAGCTCGACGGATCGGACACCGACTGGATCGTGGTGCGCAACCGGCTGTCGACAATCGGATCACGAAATAACCGGATGGTCGCCGCCGGCCTGAAAGAACTGGCGATGCGGATCGGCTTTCGGCCGCTCGACGGCTTTGCCGAACGGGTGGTGTATCGCGAGTTCTTTCCGCGCGGCCTGACGGCGCTCGACAACCTCGATGCCGCGACGCTCGGGACGCGTCCGAGCATGGGGCACGTCACCGCGCGCGAGGAGGTGACGGATCTGCTGCGCCGGCTGAAGCTGCCACTCGACGAGCGCGGCCGCCGCCGTGCCGCCAACCGCGCCGAGTGGTTCGCTCAGGCCGGGACGCCGCTCGAACTGCACGACATCGTCGGCGTGTAGTTCAAATTTTACCCAATCCTCTTCATTCTTTGGTCGGACATCAAAGCGGCACGCGCAGTCATCCGATGTCGCTGCCGCACCCTCCGGAGAAATTTCGAATTCGTACAACCCATTGAACGGCGAAAACTATTCCGATCGGCCGCGGCTTTGTGCAGTTGCACAAGGAGGGGGCGCAGATCCGCTAATCTTTGATCTTCCTGTCATATGACTGTGATTTATAGTCGTATGGTCGATCATCCTGGGCATGGGGCTACTGATCGACTCAGGATGGATGATGACCCGCGGAATAACAGTTCTGCTGGCGCTGTGCCTCGTCTCGGCCGTCGCTTACTTCACCGCCTCGAAATGGGCGATCCGGCATCAGACGCTGACGTTCTACGATGCTTCGCGTCAGCGGCCGGTCGAGATCGACATCGCAGTTCGCCGTGACAAGGAGATGCAGGCCGAAGGCGGCCTCGCGGAGCTCCCGGTTGCGGTCCTCAATCACGGCAACACCGTCAAGTTCACCGAGTACTCGTTCCTTGCCAATCTGTTCGCCGCGCGTGGCTATCTGGCGATCAGCATTCAGCACGATCTGCCGACTGACGGGCCGCTGGTAACCAAGGTCGGAGAGCCTTATGTCGGCCGGCTACCGGTGTATGAGAAGGGCGTCGCCAATATCGACTTCGCCGTTACGCAGCTGAAGACCATTCTGCCGAACGCCGACTATCACCACCTCACCATGGTCGGGCATTCCAACGGCGGCGACATTTCGATGTACTACGCCCATCTGCATCCCGAGCTGATCCGGCGGGTGGTGACGCTGGATAATCTGCGGGTGCCGTTCATGATCGACGGCAAGTTCAAGACGCTGACGTTCCGGTCCGAAGATCCGGTGTTCAAGACCGACCCCGGCGTGGTGCCGGCGCAGGAGGTCTGCGACAAGGCCGGCATCACGGTGGTCAACACCCAGTTTCAGCACACCGAGATGAGCGATCGCGGGCCGACGAGCGTCAAGAATGCGATCGCGGAGTCCCTCGACCGTTTCCTCGACGATGGTACCGCATCGATCAAGCCGAAGCCGGTGCCGCGCGGCCCGAGCGCGGTGGCCTCGGCCAAATAGGGAAGCCACCGCTGGCGGGCGTTGACGCCTCATCCCGCCGTCTCCACATAGGTCTCGCTGTTCCAGAGCGAGCCCTGATGTCCCGCGAGCCGACCTCAACTCCATCCCAGACGACCGTCCGCGACAACGGCACGGCGACGCCTGCGCCGTCGTCATCCGCGGAGATTGCAGCCTTCGTCGCGAAGGCGCGCGCGATGGCGCCGAATGCCGCTGGCGCCCGCGGCCGCCTGGTGTTCGCGCTCGATGCCACGATGAGCCGGCAGCCGACCTGGGACATGGCCTGCGCGCTGCAGGCCGACATGTTCCGTGAGGCAGAGGCGCTCGGCAGTCTCGATATCCGCCTGGTGTACTATCGCGGCTTCAACGAGTGCCGGGCCTCGACCTGGATCTCGTCGAGCGCCGAACTGGCGCGGCTGATGGGCAAGATCGATTGCCGCGGTGGGCATACCCAGATCGGCCGCGTGCTGGCCGATGCCCGCAAGGAGGCGATCGCCGCCGGTGTCCGCGCCATCGTGTTCGTCGGCGACGCCATGGAAGAGCAGGCCGACGATCTCTGCGCCAAGGCGGGCGAGCTCGGTATGCTCAAGGTCCCGGTGTTCGTGTTTCAGGAGGGCGTCGATCCGGTCGCCGAGCAGACGTTTCGCGAGATCGCGAGGCTGAGCGGTGGGGCGTGGTGTCGCTTCGACCCGGGCGCTGCGGCGCAGCTCCGCGAGCTGCTGCGCGCCGCTGCTGCGTATGCGGCCGGCGGGCGGGAGGCGCTGCAGCGGCTGGCCGCGAGCGGCGGCGGCGCCGCGCTGCTGCTCGGGCAGATGCGATAACTGCGCGGAAACCGGCGGCGGTGCTTTTTCCCGGCGACCAACTTATATTCCGGCCATGCCTACGTTGATTGCCGGCGCTATCGCCGTTTTCGTGCTCTACACGCTGCTGCAGATGTTCCGGTCGGCCAACCCGGCGGTGCTGGCGCGGGCGCTGAAAATTGCCGGCGGGATCGTCACCCTGGCGGCTGCCCTGTTTACCGGCGTCAAGGGCGAGCTCGCGGTCGCAATCCCGCTTGGCCTGTTCGGCGCCGGGCTGCTCGGCTGGACGCCGCTGCAGAATGCCGGCTTCGGCAACATCGGCGGCTTGTTCGGAGGGCTCGGCGGGCGCTCGCGGGGACAGGCCTCGACGGTGCGGTCGCAGTATCTGGAAATGGTGCTGGACCACGACAGCGGTTCGATGACCGGGCGGATCCTGGCCGGCCCCAATGCCGGCCGCTCGCTCGACGAATTCGACCTCGGCCAGCTCGCGGCGATGCTGGCCGGCTTCGATGCCGAGAGCTGTGCTCTACTTGAAAGCTATCTGGACCGCCGGTTTCCCGCTTGGCGTCAGAACGCGCATGGAGATGCGGCAGGGGGGCAGCGTCGCCAGGCGTCGGGCAGCAAAATGACGACCGAGGAAGCCTATGAGATCCTTGGCCTGCAGCCGGGAGCGGGGCCGGACGAGATCGGACGCGCCCACCGCACCCTCATGAAGAAATTGCATCCCGACCAAGGGGGGTCGACGTACCTTGCCGCCCGGGTAAACGCGGCCAAGGATACCTTGCTTCGAACGCATCGCAGCTAACTCCAGCAACGCAACTTTACGCTACAGACTGCGAGTGCCCTGATCCCGAATTGACGCCTCGGGTTGCCCGCCGCTTCGGCGTGGCTGTTGATTCAACTTTTATCGATCAATCCTTGACGAGTGGTTTCGCCGTGTTCCCGTCGTGCGAGATCGTCGGGTCGATGCCGTGCGCGGCGTTGGAGAGCGTGAGCTCCGCATCTTCCGCCAAGTCTCCAGCGGCGCTCTGAGGCCAAACGAAAAACGCGGCCGGGAGGGCCCGGCCGCGTTCGTGTTCTTCGAGATATCCGAAAGATCAGTTCTTGATGGTGAAGCAGGAGATGTCGGAGCGCTTCAGCTTGCGGCACACCGCCTCAGCTTCATCACGTTCCAGGCCAGCGAAGCGGGCGCGATACAGCTTGCGGTCGCCCCGGGTGGTCACGGTCTCGGTAAACGGATCGGCCTTGCCGAGCAGGCCGCTGGCGTGCTCGCGGGCAGCTTCGAGGCGCTTGCGGGCTTCCGGCTCGCTTTCCAGCGCGCCGACCTGGATGATCCAGCCGCTGTGGGCGACACTCTTGATCGCGCCGTTCTGCTGAACCGCCGGAGCAGCCGGGGTCGGAGCCGCCGGAGCGGGGTCGGCATAGGCCATCGCCTGAGAGTGCTTCGGCGCCATGTTGCCGGGCAGCACGCCGAGGATGCCCTGGCCGGTGCCGTGGCCAGCCGGCTGCTGGATCGCTTCGGGGCGGGCTTCGACACGAGCGACCGCGGCGTTGGAAGTTTCGGCCGGATCCTGGCGGGGCGACGGGATGGCGTTGGTGACGGGAGGGGCGGCGACAGCAGAAGCGAGCTTGATCGGGGCGGATTTGACCTGGACGGTCTTAACCCGGACCGGCTTCATCGGCTCGGCCGAGCCGGGAATGATC